>URQG01000011.1 GCA_900549895.1 uncultured Lachnobacterium sp. | reverse complement strand
TAATGTTTATCAATACCGGACGCTGTTTTCACAACCTGGAAGAACGTTTTCAGTCGATCGGATTTGACGGATTCGTATGCGGCTGCGGAACCGCTATTTACTGTGACGGAAGGCAGCTCATGCATACCACACCGCCTCACGAGGTGACGATGCAGCTTCTTGAGAAAGCAAAAGAAGTTGATATGGATATTCTCTTTGAATCCTTCGATTCTACCGTTTTTGATCTGTCCCGTCCGCTTCATAATCCGGATGCACGCAAATTGTATAAAGAAAATCTGGAAAAAGGCTTTGAAGTATTTGATCCTTGGACAGCACCAAATTTTCGCTGCGATAAATTTGTCACCTGGATACGCGACGAAGCACAACTTACGGAATTCCGCAAAGTGAGCGACCAATTCTTTGACTGTATTGACCGCGGCGGTTTATTCCGCGAGTTTGTACCGATCGGCTATACGAAAGCAACCGGTCTGCAGTACATCTTAGATCACTACGGACTCACCAAGGAAGATGCTTACGTCTTCGGCGACAGCAACAACGATCTGCCAATGCTGACCTACGTTCCGAACAGTGTCGCGATGGGCAACGCCGATCCGGAATCCCTGAAGGAAAAAGTAGCTTACGTTACAAAAAAATCCAGTGAGGGCGGAATCGCCGCAGCACTGGAACATTTCGGATTTATCTAATTCCTATCCATTTTATATACATCCATCTCAAAAGGGAACTTTTACAGTTCCTTTTTTATGTACAAAAAAACTGCCTCACTGAGTGAGACAGTTTTTCGTTTACTTGTATGTAACTGTGATTAGCCCTGAGAGATAGCTCCAGTTGGGCAAACACCTGCACATGTACCACAATCTACACAAGCAGATCCGTCGATCTCGTACTGAGAAGCACCTGCAGAGATTGCTCCTACAGGACACTCGCCTGCACATGTACCACAGCTAACGCATGAATCAGAAATTACGTATGCCATAATTGAATCCTCCTTAAATAATGATCATTATTCACCTTATAGGTTTAAAGCTATTTTAGTACAAACCCTTCATAAGTTCAAGAGTTCCGGCAAATGTATTTAATTTGATGCACGCGCATGTGTTCCTAATTCCAGGTAATAAAATGATAACTGTCAAGTACCTGAAAGAATTTTGCCAGTCTTTCGTACAATGGATTGGCTTTCTCTCCGAACTGCTCCTCCACTTCTTTGCCAATGGCGATGATGTCTTTCTCACCATCCATGATTGGCCAGACAAAACTTCCCATTTCGTCAAGGTGAATGTGCGTAACCTTTGGCTTGTGGAAAAATTTCTGTGCCAGCCGGTTGAAAAAGCCGGTATTTTCGATATCCAGTGTAACGATTCCTTTTTCGTCCTTCGCCCATGCAATGGCTTCATGACGCTTTGGTTTTCTTTCCAGATAGTTTTCCTGTTGATCTTTGTTTGCTTTTTTCTTCATCTCTATTTACTTTCTTTTTTCTTCTTCCAAAAAGAAAATTTCAGTACCAAAAGAATAATCAGTGCAAATACAACCAGACTTCCGATTGTAGCTACCGGCTCAGAAAGGTTGAGCTTTCCGGACAAGTCGATAACCTCGTCAATCTTAAATACAGCAAATACGGCAAGAAGGATACCAACGATACCTTCACCTGCGATCATACCTGAGCAGTATAGCATACCATCGCTGATCATACGCTCCTTGTCTTTCTTCTCCTTCTTAGACTTCTCAAAGCAAAGACGGATAAGTCCACCAACCATGATGCATGCGTTCAGCTGTACTGGAAGGTATACACCAATTGCGAATGGAAGTACCGGAATTCCAACAACTTCTACTGCAATAGCAAGGAATACACCGATGAATACCAATGCCCATGGAAGGTTGTTGTTCATAACACCCTCGATGATCATCTTCATCAGCATTGCCTGTGGAGCACCAAGCTGCTCGGTACCGAATCCCCATGCAGAATCTAACAGATACAGTACACCACTGATTGCAAGACCTGCTGCGATAACACCGATGATCTCACCGATCTGCTGCTTCTTTGGTGTTGCACCAAGCAGATAACCGGTCTTCAAATCCTGTGACGTATCACCAGCAATAGCTGCTACAATACAGATGATAGAACCGATAGCGATCGCTCCCTGCATTCCGTGGATACCGGAATCACCAGTTGCCTTCAGAATAATTGTTGCAATCAAAAGTGTTGCAATTGCCATACCGGAAACCGGGTTATTGGAACTTCCTACTAAACCAACCATTCTTGAAGAAACAGTTGCGAAGAAAAATCCGAAAATAACTACGATCACTGCACCCAGTAATGAAACTGGAATCTGTGGAAGTAACCATACAAGGATGGTCAGAATTGCAATTGCTACAAGGATGATTTTCATGTTCAGATCCTGATTGGTACGAACATTTCCACCCTCTTTTGTTCCATTCATGCTCTTTAATGCATCACGGAACGTACGTACAATAAGTGGCAATGACTTGATCAGACTGATGATACCTCCAGCTGCGAGTGCACCCGCACCGATATAACGAATATAACTTCCCCAGATAGCACTTGCTCCACCGCTGGCAAACATCTCGCCAATTGGAGCTGTACCAGGATAAAGTGTAAGATCCGATCCAAATAATACGATTGCCGGAATCAATACTAACCAGCTGATGATACCACCGGCGAACATATAAGAAGAAATTCTAGGTCCACAAATGTAACCGACACTCATTACAGCCGGATAAATCTGTGTTCCGATTTCACCTGCATATCCCTTTACGCGGATATTAATTTCACTTGGAACAAGTTTCAAACCATCGATGATGAATTTGAACACTCCTGCGATACCCAGTCCTGCGAATACAGTTGAAGCATTTGCTCCTCCCTCTTCACCTGCTAAAAGTACCTCTGCACATGCAGTTCCTTCCGGATATGGAAGCACTCCATGCTCTCTTACGATCAGCGCATTACGAAGTGGCACCATGAAAAACACACCGAGAAGACCACCGATTAATGCAATAACCGTAATCTCAAGAATACTAGGCTTGTCCATTTTGCCTTCTGCTGCCCATAAGAACAAAGCAGGAAGTGTAAAGATCGCACCTGCTGCCAGAGATTCACCAGCGGAACCGATGGTCTGTACCAGGTTGCTCTCCAAAATGGAGTTCTTTTTCATAATCACTCGAATGACACCCATAGAAATAACGGCTGCCGGAATAGATGCGGATACCGTCATACCAACGCGCAATCCCAGATACGCGTTTGCTGCACCAAATACAACTGCCAGAAGGACTCCCATAATAATGGATGTTACTGTAAGTTCAGGGGTAACTTTTTCTGGCGCAATATACGGCTTAAACTCTTGTTTTTCGTTCAATGTTATTCTCCTTTTCCCTTAATAGTAAATTAACTTTAATATTATATCTTATTTTCTCATTATTGACAACTATTTATGCTTTCCGCCAGTTCCACATCAGCCAAATGTATTTAATTTGATGCACGCGCATGTGTTCTTAAGCATTCTGCTTTTTCTTAAGAGAATCGTAAGTTTTTGCACAGATAATGAATGAAAGGGCTGTCAAGCCCAGCACGATCAGGGTTCCGACAACGAGCCGGTTCATAAAAAGTTCCATACAATCCAGCCGATGCAACATATCACTATACACATAGGTCAAATAAATGTTGGCAACTGCCGGATAAGTTCCCATGTGAACCCGCGGCACCTCGCATCTGCTCCTTCGCACAAAATCCACCACCAGAATAACCAGGTTGATCACGAACACAACAAGCAGCCTCCCCTCCAGATACCATCCGACTGAAGATGGCTGCATATGAAAAGGCATCTGTCCCCGGCTGGTCATCATGGTATTGATGATCATCCCGGCAATCATGTACTCTCCGGATATGATACTGATTGCAATCATCCACTTTCCAAAACGATCAAATTTCGCAGCTTCCGTTCGATGATCCATAATATATTTTGTCACTAACAAAATCAGCACAATGGCAAGTTCCACATAAGTCATGCTGTCTACTACATTTCCTCGAAAAGCAAGACCTCCTTTAATGAGCAGATAGCACAACATTACGATCGCGACTCCGTTTTCGACAAGCTTACGCATTTTTTCCTTGCCTTGTATCTTGGCAACGCGCACAACTTCCGTGATCGCCGTATCCTGATCACTGTCTTTTGTCCCGGTGATAATATCCTGAATCCGCAGCTCAAGCATCTGTGCCAATGGCTCGATCACACCGATATCCGGAAACGTCTCACCGTTCTCCCATCTGGATATTGCTTTATTCGATACGCCGATCATATCGCCAAGTTCACTCTGTGTGTACCCCTTGTCGATCCGCGCCTGCCTTATCATCTTTCCGGTTTTCTCTTTGTTCATAAGGTTCGCCCCTTCCTGCCTTTGATGAATCCATCATACTTTGCGTAGGGGCAAAACACAATCCACTGTGATGAGAACCCTACAAATTCAACGAATTCTACTTTGCGCCAAATTCCCAAAAAGCTCCCGGGATTATTCCCGGAAGCTTTTCATAATATCCTCAAAAGTCACCATCACAACATTGCCCATCTCGTTTGCTTTTTCCACGCAGCCCTGTGTAAAGCCTTTTTTTGCAAATAAGTAGAGTACCGTTTTGGAATAATGAAATAACTGACTTCGCTCAACCAGTTTATCCAATACCCCTGCATCGATATTCTCGTTCGTCCACTTGCATTCACCGAATAGCGCTGTTGTCTTATCCTGCTCACCCATAATATCGATTTCCGTCTGGCTTCTTGTCTTAGGATCCGTTCCCCACCAGCGTCCAAGGTCCGCAAAGAGAACCTGCGACTTGCCATCTAACAACAGTTTCCACAGATATTGCATACAGATATCCTCAAAAACTTTACCCATATAGTCCGACAAATGCGGTGCGATCCTCTGATAAGCCAGATCTGCCGCGCCTCGACTGATGATAGAATTGTTATCCGGAATAAACCGGTACCAGAAGCGAAACATATGATCCGCTATCACATAAAGCGACTTGCGGGATTCTTTCTCCCCATACGGAGTCTCTTTTCGAACAATGCCTAATCTGATCAGATTCTTCAGGTATCTCGTACAAACGCTGGTTTCCTCCCCTACCTTTGTCGAAATTTCCGCCATATGTGAAGCCCCGGATGCAACCGCTGTTATGATTGCATTGTATAAAGCCGGCTCTCTCACTTCCTGTTTTAACAGATTTTCCGGTTCTTCATAGATCGAGGAGGATGGATTTAGGAACGTGTTTTTAATATTTTCTTCCACACTGATCCGGTCATCCATTTGCAACAGATATTGCGGCGTTCCACCCACGATTCCATATATTAAGGCCATATCTTCCGGCGAAAACTTCTGAAAATACGCACAAGTCTCCTCAAAATCGAACGGAAGAATCTTCATCTGCGCTGTTCTTCTTCCGTACAGCGGCGCTTTATAAGCCAAAACATGATCTTCCATATAGGACATAGAAGATCCACATAAGATCAGCATCAATTTCGATGTATCTTTATATTTATCAATGAGCATCTGCAGCGTCGAAGCAAAGCTTTTGGATGATCTTGCTATATACGGATACTCATCGATTGCCAGAATCAGTTTCTCATTCTGCGCGAGTTCAAACACATATTCCAAAGCCACCTGCAATGATAAAAAGGAAGTCTGCATAATATTGCCGGAACTGTACTCCATAATACTTTGGCTGAAATTCTCCAGATTCTGTTTTTCGTTACTCTCGACTCCCATGAAATAGATTGCCTTTTTCCCATGGATAAATTCGCTGATCAAAGCCGTCTTTCCAACACGACGTCTTCCATATAACACCGCAAATTCAAACTTATCAGAATCATATAACTTATTTAGCGTATCCAATTCCTGCGTTCTTCCGATAAACATGCCGTTTTCCTCCCTGCATCATTATCATTTCCCACTTTCTGAACCTATTATACCACTATCTTACAGTTTAGTAAACTATAGTTTAGTAATTTATAGTTTACTAAACTGTATGTTACTAAATTGCACTTAACTAAATCTATCACGCATAAAAAAAGCAGATCCGCACATGCAGGCATGCAGAATCTACTTTTCTTATAATCATTCTTAATGTTCCAGATTTGCGAACTTGGTGTACTCCGGCAACCATGCAAGATTGACGGTTCCGATCGGACCGTTACGCTGCTTAGCAATAATGATCTCGGAGATTCCCTTGAGTTCGGTATCCTTGTTGTAGTAATCGTCACGATAGATAAACATTACCACATCGGCATCCTGCTCGATGGCTCCGGACTCTCGGAGATCGGAAAGCATCGGGCGGTGATCCGGCCTCTGCTCTACAGCTCGGGAAAGCTGCGAGAGTGCGACTACCGGCACGTTAAGTTCTCGGGCAAGCGCCTTTAAGGAACGGGAAATATCGGAAATCTCCTGCTGACGACTGTCCGTACTTCTTCCGGATCCGGACATCAACTGTAAGTAGTCGATGATCACCAGCTTTAAGTCATGCTCGAGCTTGTACTTTCGGCACTTGCTTCGAAGTTCGGAAATGCTGATACCCGGCGTGTCATCGATGATGAGCTCGGAATCACCGATAATTCCGGCACCTTCGACCAGTTTTTCCCAATCTGCATCGGAGAGATTACCGGTACGGAGTGCCTGTGCATCAACGCGCGATTCGAGGGAGAACAGACGGTTAACGAGCTGTTCTTTCGACATCTCAAGAGAAAAAATCGCGGTACACATATTTTCGTGAAACGCAACATACTGCGCAATATTCAAGACAAACGCCGTCTTACCCATGGAAGGACGGGCGGCAACCAGAACCAGATCGGACGGCTGAAGTCCGGCGGTTCGATAATCAAGGTCAATGAATCCGGTCGGAATACCGGTTACGGTTCCGGACTGCTGCGATGCTTTCTCGATCTTCTCCAAAGCATTCATTACAACCTGTCGGATTGGAACATACTCTCCTCCGGTACGGCTCGACAACAGTGCGAACACATCGTGCTCCGTCTTATCTAACACGCTCTCAAGTGATTCCTTTCCGGCGTAGCACTCGTTCTCGATATCCTCGGTAACACGGATCAGCTTGCGCTTCATCGCATTTTCCTTGACGATATTACAATAGTATTTTACATTGGCGGATGTCGGAACCGCACGCACCAGCTCTCCGACGAACTCAAGGCTTGAGACTTCCTTCGGGACATCCTTCTCCTTGAGCTTGTTCTGAAGCGTGACCAGATCGACCGGCTGTCCTTCACTGTACAGCTCGATCATGGCGTCAAACAGGATTCCATACTGCTGATGATAGAAATCTTCTTTGAGAAGCATCTCCATCGCCGTAACGATCGCATCCTTATCCATGATCATGGAGCCGACGACCGATTGCTCAGCCTCTAAGCTATTCGGCATGATCCGCTTGATCAATGTCTCCTCCAAGCAACTTCCTCCTATCCCTCAACAACCTGAACGGTAAGTTTTGCGGTAACCTGTGGATGAAGCTTTACCGGAACTTCGTATGTTCCGAGTGCCTTAATTCCATCCGGCAGATGCATCTTCTTCTTGTCCAGCTCCAGGCCGGTCTGCTCCTTCGCTGCCTGTGCGATCTCTTTGGTAGAAACCGATCCAAAAATCTTACCGCCTTCACCGGCTTTGATCTTTACAACAACTTTCTGTTTCTCTACGGTCTTGGCAAGTTCCTTTGCATTCTCCAGATTCTCTGCAGCGACTTTATCTGCATGCTGGTTCTGCAGCTTCAGATCATTTAGGTTCTTGCTTGTCGCCTCGATTCCCAGCTTCTTCGGTAAGATAGCATTGCGGGCATATCCGTCACTTACGTTGACGATATCACCCTTTTTTCCTAATGATTTCACGTCTTCCAATAAAATTACTTTCATTCCTGTATATCTCCTTTTTCCAGCATCTCATCCAACGTCTCCATGATCGCATGCTTTGCCTGAACAATGGTATATCCGGTCAGCTGAGCACCCGCTACATTCAGGTGACCGCCGCCGCCCAGTTTCTCCATAATAAGCTGCACATTGATCTCATCAATGGATCGTGAACTGATATAAATCTTTCCTGCATATTCCGTGAGTACGAAGGATGCTTTAATTCCAATAATATTAAGCAGCTCATTCGCTGCCTGTGCGCCGACGATCGTCGGGCTCTCCACATTCTCACTCGGGCAAACCGAGATCGCAAATGCGCCGCGGTATACTTCCGCATGACGTACCGCCTCCGCACGTGCCTTGTAACACGACATATCGTTACGAAGCATCTTTCTGACACGGGTTACTTCCGCTCCGGAACGCTTCAGATACGCTGCCGCCTCGAAGGTACGGACACCAGTCTTCGTCATAAAGTTATTTGTGTCGATCAGAATTCCGGCATAGATACAATCCGCTTCTGCTGCAGATAACTTGAATCCATCCTGAAAATACTGCAATACTTCCGCAACCATCTCACAGGCAGAAGATGCATATGGCTCAATGTATGACAGAATCGGGTTCTCAATAACCTCACTGCTTTGTCTGTGATGGTCAAATACAACGATCGTATCCGTATGTGCCAGCAATTCCGGACACTCCGTGTAGCTTGGCCGGTTCGTATCCACGACCATGACCAGTGTATTGCGGCTGACCATCTCAAGCGCCTGATTACTATTGATAAACATATCTTCCGGATAGCCTTTCTCCGGAGAAAAGCATTCCATCAGCGGACGGATCGAACTTGTCGGCTCATTGATAACAATCTGTGCCTTCTTGCCAAGAACCCTGGCCGCACAGAAGATTCCGACACCGGCGCCGAGCGAATCGACATCCGTCAGACTATGTCCCATAATGATAACATTCTCGCGGCTCTCAATGATCTCATGCAGCGCATGCGCCTTAACACGAGCCTTAACCCTCGTATTACGCTCCACCTGCTTAGCCTTACCACCAAAGTATCCGATATCTTCGCCATCCTTGACAACGACCTGATCGCCGCCTCGTCCGAGTGCCAGATCGATGGCTGCTCGTGCCTGCTCGTAACTCTCGTTATAAGAGGAATCTTTCATACCGATTCCGATACTCAGTGTTACCGCCATCTCATTTCCGACTTTGACGGTCTTAACATCCTCAAGGATGCTGAAACGATCATCCATCATCGGCTGCAGATACTTATACTTAAATACGACAAAGTATTTATCTTTCTCAATCTTGCGGACCAAGGCATCCATCTTCGAGAAATACTGATTTACCTTACGGTCTACCAGCGCGATAAGAAGTGATCGCTTAACGTCCTCAATACTGTCGAGCGCCTCGTCATAATTATCAATATAAATCAGCCCGGCAACCTGTTTCTGCTCTAAGTTCTCCTGCTTGTAGCGGTTCAGCTCCGTCTCATCAAACAGGTAAAGCGCCGTCAGGAATTCCTCCGACTCGTCCATTTCGATCGACTCACTTTGATCCATAATATCATCAAAATAAATACGGTTCAAAGAAACCCGAAATTCCCGGTTCTGCATCTTCAGATGCACATTCTGCGGACCTTCATGTTTTTGCAGAAATTCCCTTGTGATCGTAGAAAAAAGCGTTGTGATCGACTTATGATAATTCCGATCCACATTCGTCAATTCCGAAAACTGCTCATTCACCCACAAAATCTTGCCGGAATAATCTAACAATGCATATGGAATTTCAAACTCATTGAGAAGTCGCTTCTGCACGGTCGCATATTGCGTGGCAAAGTTGATAATTTCGTTTGTCAGGCGTGGTTTATTATGATTGTACAAACTAATTTCCACCGCAAGGTAGATCACAATAAATCCGGACAATACCGCTCCCGTCGTAACATCATAAAAGTACAGTCCAATATCTGCCAATGCAAGCGGAATCGCCAAAAGGATCGGCCAACATAAGTATGCTTTTAACTTGCCCTTAAATCGTATTCGTGATTTCATTTTACACTCCTGTTCATTGAACATCAGCCCATTCCAATATGCCTTCTAGTATACCATTTTTGAACCTTCAAATAAAGCCTTTTTGCAAAGGCGACAAAAGATATCAAAAATAAAAGGACTGCCCCACAATACATAGGGCAGTCCCATAAATCAACTACTATATCTGTTCTTAATTTTCCTTTGCAATCTCAACAACAGATTTACTTAAGCCTGCAAGACCCTGAATCTCAGACGGGATAATGATCTTGGTTGCCTTACCGTCAGCAGCCTTGGCAAATGCCTCAAGGCTCTTCAGCTGCAGTACTGCACTATCTGGAGCAGACTCCTTTAACATGCGAAGACCGTCTGCATTCGCCTGCTGGATCTTAAGAATTGCCTCTGCCTGACCTTCGGCCTCCTTAACGGTTGCTTCCTTTTTCGCCTCTGCACGAAGGATGGCCGCCTGCTTCTCAGCCTCTGCATCAAGAATTGCAGATTCCTTATTACCTTCGGCAACAAGGATTGTAGACTTCTTCTCACCCTCGGCACGAAGAATTGCCTCACGACGCTCACGCTCGGCCTTCATCTGCTTCTCCATCGCATCCTGGATCGCCTTCGGTGGGATAATGTTCTTCAACTCAACACGGTTTACCTTGATTCCCCAAGGGTCGGTTGCAACATCAAGTGTTGCTCGCATCTTGGTATTGATCGTCTCACGGGATGTCAGTGTCTCATCCAGCTCAAGATCACCGATAATGTTACGAAGTGTAGTCGCTGTCAGATTCTCGATCGCCATAATCGGATTCTCAACACCATATGCATAAAGCTTCGGATCGGTGATCTGAAAGTACACAACCGTATCGATCTGCATCGTTACGTTATCCTTCGTGATAACCGGCTGCGGCGGGAAATCCACAACCTGCTCCTTTAACAGTACCTTTCTTGCGATACGGTCAATAAACGGAACTTTAAAGTGAAGACCAACCGACCATGTTGTCAGATATCCTCCCAAACGCTCAATTACCATTGCATGTGCCTGCGGCACGATCTTGATGCAATTGACCAATACTAACAATACAAGTACGACAATTACAATTCCTGCAATCAATGGACCCATAGTTTCATTTCCTCCTTATTCCTTCTCTACGATTAATTTTACGCCACTGATCCCGAGGACTTTTGCAAGTTCCCCGACTTCAATGGTCTCATTATCATCACGGGTGCGCACCGTCCACTCCTGTCCGTGAACGACCGCCATACCGGTCTGATCAAGGTTACTTACACGCTCCGCGATCCGGATCGATTCTCCGATAATGCGGTCAGCGTTCGTGCTCTGTGTTCTTGAATTGATATACTTATTTGCCCAAGATCTTGTCGCTGCAAGCATACATAATGAAACGAGCAAAAATAAAATAATCTGTACCATCGGATTAAGCCCGATCACCGCTGCAAGTAACGCAATCAACGATCCGGCTGCAAACCAGATACTCGTCAGACTGATCGTGATCAATTCTCCAACCACAAATCCTACCAGAAGAATTACCCATAACGCGATCCACGGATCGATTCCAAACAATGTCAACATGGTTCTCCCTCCTTCATATAAACTCATTGTACCCAATGTTCATTCGAACTACAAGTTAATCTTTGATTTGAATCAAAAAAGCCTTGGCATATCTCTCTACATAAGGATAATGCTGTATGTTCGGCTGCTGCACAAGCCGCATCTTCCATCCATGCATCTGCACTACCTTCTGCGCAATAGAAAGACCGAGTCCGCTCCCTCCGTTACTTCTTCTCGAGGCATCACCTCTCGCAAACGGCTCAAATAAATGTTCCTCCAGTTCCGGCGGAATGATCGTTCCGCTATCTGCAACCATCAGATAGATCATATTTTCCTGTCGGAAAAGGCATAGCATAATACGTGTTCCTCTGTCATTATGGCGCATCGCATTCGTCAAAAGATTCGTTATTACCCGGGAAATCTGTACCTCATCCACCGAGACCATGATCGGTTCATCCGGGATCTCTACCTCCAGAGTCATTCCCGCATCCTCAATGTCCGAATAAATAAGTGCCGCATTCTCCCTTGCGATCTCACACAGATCATGTGGCTTTTTGTCTAACGCAAATCCCTCACTATCTAACTTCACATACTCAAAAAGCAGATTGATCAGATCATTCATACGGTGCGATTTCCGTTGAATAGCGGAGAGATATGCTGCCTGCTTCTGCGGATCCTGCACCATCCCATCTGCGAGCGCATTCGCATATCCGCTTACGGTTGTCATCGGTGTGCGCAGATCATGTGCAATATCGGACAGCATCAGATTCCTCTTGCGGTCAAACTCTCTCTGTTGGGCTTCCCGTTCCTGCTGGATCGCACGAAACTCATGGATTGTAATTCTGGCAAAGCAGATTGCTCCTAATATGTATGGAAGCAAAATCGATAGCGCAATCACTAGAAATACCAAAAACAGTAAAAGTGCTTTTTGCCCCTCCAGCGAATAAATCGGTGTCGATTTGTTCATAGACGGTAGCACTGCTGCAAGACACTGCTGCACCTGCTCTCCCAATCCCTGTGCCGTCTCTCTGACCGGAGACGGAAGCATCGCTATAAAAGCACTGCTCAATAATACAACCAGCATCGCAAATACAAAAAATATAGCTTCCGTACTTGAAATATTGATGTTTGATCCCCGAAACGGGAAGAAATATTCCAACAGCGGAGGGAATACCCACTTGTTCAATGCAAACGTTATAAAATATTCTGCAATTCCTACCCAAAGCAGGATCTCTATGAACTTTTTAAGCAGAAACCATTCAAGGCTATCCTGTCTTTTCATCTACTTCTCCAAACGATACCCAAGGCCACGGATCGTGCGGATATATGCGGACGGATCCTCGTCAAGCTTCGCACGAAGCTTGCTGATGCAGACCATAATATTGTTGTCTGCAACAATATAAGTCTCACCCCATCCCTGCTCATAAATCTGCTGCTTCGTAAATACCTTGCCCGGATGTTGCATAAAAAGTTCCATAATACGGTACTCTACAGATGTCAGATCAATGACCTGACCCGCTTTCTTTAAAGTACACGATTCCGAATTCAGAGTCAGATCCCGTACCGTAATCTCACCACGCACCGTATCCTGCGTTCCCAATGAATAAAAGCGGCGGATGTTCGAGTTTACACGCGCCACTGCTTCGAGCGGATTAAACGGTTTCGACAGATAATCGTCCGCGCCCAGATTCAATCCCAGAATCTTCTCCGAATCCGCATCCTTTGCGGACAAAATCAACACCGGAATATTGCTCTCTTTTCGGAGTTCCTGCAATACATGGTAACCATCCATCTTCGGCATCATAATATCCAGCACACACAGATCCGGCTTTTTTTCACGCAACAGACTAAGTGCCTGCCGCCCATCCTCCGCCTCAACGACTTCATATTGTTCATTTTCAAGATAGAGCCGGAGAAGATCTCTGATCTCCGGCTCATCATCTGCAATCAAAATTTTGTATCCCATAGCTTCTCCTACTGGTTCGGATTTTCCTCCACTATACGATCTGTAGCAGAATTTGTAAATCCGTTCGGTGCCCCGTTAAAGCCGTTCGGCATTCCGTTGAAACCATTTGATGCATCATTCATTGGTGCCCCGTAAGGAGTTCCGTAACGAAGTGCCTCATACAATGCTGCATGTGTTGCATCCATGTATGGCTGAACGTAAAAGATTCCAAGAATTCCAAGTGTAATTGCAGATAAAATATTCCATCCGATGAAGGACAGATCCAGCACAAATGCTCTCCACTTCTGACCGCTCATCATACGCTTGCTCTCTGCAAAAGCCTGCTCTCTGCTCATCTGCGGATTCTCGGCCAACAGATAAGGAATCATCTGATACTCGTAAGACTTTACAATACCCGGAATGATAAAAAGCAGTGTCCACAAAATAGTATACAGATCACGGAAGAACATCGTCTTTGTGATGTTCTTATAATGATTGTCAAATGCAAATCCTACATTTCCGACCTGTGCCGACTCATTTAAGTTGCGCACATAGAATCTCTTGCAGCCGACTTCGATCGGATTGCAGATAAATACATCCAGCAAAATTACAACCGACATAATGATCAGGAAAATAATAATGAACGTAATGCCAAAAATTGCAAGTGCTGCAAATGCAGTACCGGAAGGACCATGAGAAACTCCATCCTGAAATCCTTCCGCAAATCCATTCGAAAAATCCCTGATTATATCATACTCAGATTCATCATCATAAGAATCATCGTCGTAATCGCCATCATTATAATCGTAATCATCGGTATACGACTCATCCGAGCCGGACACTCCATCGCTGAGTCCTCTTGAAAAACTGCCTGCTCCTGTTCCGCCGCCTCCGACAATGAAAGCCAGCAGCAAGCTGATCAAAACGCTCTTCCAATAGTTTCTTTTAAATGAGAATTTTGCTTTGCCTTTTAACTCTGCTCTATTCCACATATTAAGACCTCCTTTAAAGCTCTGCTTCCTTTTACGGACTTATCTTAACATGGATTTCTTAGCATCAAGCACGCAAAACCTTAATATTACCTTATTATGAATTAATAAATCCCAAACCGCATTCATTTATTGAAAATACTGATCAATTCCGTCCGCAATGCCGGCAGCAATCTTTGACTGATAATCATCGGATGCCATCTTGAGATCCTCGTCACGGTTTGTCATATATCCCATCTCAACGATCGTTACCGGAACCTGTGCCCAGTTGATTCCGCTCATCGTGTCCGTTTCCCATACATATTCCTTCTTACAACCGGTCTTTGCCACCAGAGCATCAAGCACCGCCTGCGATAAAGCCTTACTCTGTGATGCCAGTGCTCCGTTGTACGGATTGTTCGCAGTCTGACAGATTGTCATCGCTCCGTTTGCCGATGAATTCTCCGATCCATTTGCATGAATACGGATAAAAGCATCCGCATTTGCATCATTCGCAACTTTCGCTCTCTCACTGTTGCTGATGTTCACATCATTGCTTGTGCGGACCATAATCACCTGATACCCACGGTTTTCAAGTTCGGCCTGTAACTTCTGAGCTACCATAAGTGTCAGCTGATACTCTGCAAGCCCGCTTGCGACACCGGCAGTACCGGAAGCAACTTTCGCTTTGGTCTCGGAAGCACCCGGTCCGACCGGTTCCTGTGAACTGTCGCCTTTGGCCTGATGACCGGCATCGATCACAATCAGTTTTCCCGTTGTCAATTCATCCTCTGTTACAAGATACTGCGACGAAACATAATACACATTGTCATCCATCAGAATACTTGCCCACTCTCCGGAATGATCAATTACCTGGACTTCATCCCCGCGATGAAGCTTTGTGTACACATCCGCGTCCGTGCTTTCACCTGTCCGGACATTGATCGTATCCGAAGCATACAAGACTTCCGTTGGCTCCGGAAGTACGGCCTGTGTTTCTTCCGGTTCCGTACTTTGTGTACTCTCTGTCGACGTGTCTGACTGTTCCAGCCTTTCCGTCGGAAACGGGTTCTTTACCGGTGTCTTCCGGTCCTTCGCTGTATTTGAGCAGCCGCCTGCTGCGAAAAGTGAAAAAAGCAGAGCCGCCACTATCATCATTTTTTTTGCTTTTTGCATTTATTTTTCCTCCGTTAATTACAATAAAATCCCCAGAGGCGTTAAATACCGAACATATTTCACCCCCGGAATATACCATGCAATATCGCTGATCACCGGATACAAAAGTGTACACACCGCCATCAACAGAATTCCGTATGCCAGAAAGCTTTCCTGCGATCTTGCCAACTTCGCATACAAAGTGACCCATGGAACACCGATTACCAGAAAAAACAGTACCCGGACTATTTCTTCCTGCGCCGGACGCAGTGTCGATCGTTGCAGGATCAAAAGCATACCCGCCACCGCCGGCATTGTTACGGTACTCAACGTCTGCATCATGGAAAACAGGATTGCTTCCCTGCGCGTAAAACAGTTCCCGGTCCATCTTCCATCCGGTTCGAATTTTCTTCCATTGGCAAAATACATGAATCCCAAAAGGAATATCCCAAGCAGTCCCTGTAGCGGATAACAGGTTCCTTCCCTCCTGTTTTTCGATTTTGCCTCCACCGAGACTTGCTCAAGTTTAAAAAAATCACTCTGCATAAAGCGTTCGTTTGCTTTCAGTATCTCTTTCATTCGCTCACTGTCCGGCTTCAAAAAGATATTCTTTTCATTTTGACGCAGTATCTGCTCACTGTACACACGCAGAAAGGAAGCAAAAAATGTTTCTTTCGCAACCTCGCCCTTTGTCGAATACGGACTCACAACATACTGCACACATTTTTCCAGATCTCCTGTTTCCAGCTTCTTCTCCAACTGATCAGACAACACAAATCCGCATTCCAGTTTTCCGGTTTGCACATCTTCGTAAAGCTGCGTCACATCGGTATATTCTTTGTAATCGAATGCTCCCTGCTGCGCATACAGATCTGTGACGATTGCAGCCTTTTCACCGGACTTCTGTGAACAGATGCCCACAATCCTGTTTTGGGAAGAAGGGATATGGATTTCCGTTACAATGGCCAGAAAACACAGCATTACGGCAGCTGCAATCCATGTCGCTTTTTGCATAAGACGGTCTTTCAGCAGCATTTCGTACCAGACTATTGCTTTTCGCATACTGCAATCACCCCTATCATTCCACCCAACAATAACCATACTCCCAGGCAACCGATCTCCCACCATGAAATTGTTCCAAAAAACAGATTCATACTGCATTGATTCCATTGATATAACGGCAGCCATACACTGATCGCACGAAGCCGTTGCGGTAAATATGCAATCGGAACAATCAATCCCGAACCTAATGCCAATATTCCTTCACAGGCAATCAAAGCAAGAATTCCAATTCCTGATCTTTTTGTAAGTGCAAACACAACATGGTACCACACTGCGAAGGTAAGGCACAAAAAGAAAAGTCCCACAGGAATGCGTATATCAAAAACCAGAAACGTCCCCTGTGTGATTCGGGTAAAGATACAACCGATCAGATAGCCGGCTCCTGTTATCAGCAGCATGATATTTGTCATTGCAACGATATTTGCACATGCAACCTTAATAGGCCCGATTCCATACATCCGAAGTTTGCTTTCAATTGCGCGATTCTCCCCTTGGTACAAAGAAGCAAATCCCATTCCCATCAGAAGAAGCACCCATAAGATTCCTGTTGAATAATAATATTCTTTTTGATCGTGTACACCATATGGAGAGACAACCGTATCATCAAAAATGTAATTTCTGTCGAATGCGATCTGTAGATAGTACATGGCCACCTGCATTCCGATGTCATCATACTCCGGATTTACCGTGCCGGGCTGCGCCTGATCCAAAACTGCATAAACCCCTGCCTCCGCAGTCCATATCATAGAAATTCCATCTTTTAACAGTTCCTGAAACATCTGAACACTCGTAGATGTCTCCTGTGACACATACAATTGAACAGATGTATTTCTTCCCAGATCCAGATCCCGGTATAAATGCTTTGAAAAAACAAGAACCGCCTGCATATCTCCACTTTTCAATTCCTCAAGCGCACGGTCTTCTTTCATATATTCAAAATGACATACGCTTTTTACGCTCTTCATCGCAGATACCAGATCTGTCAAAAATTCCAGTGCCTGCGCATTTTCTTCCGGAACCACTACCGCCACATCAATCCGCTGCAATATCTGCCGGTCCTGAAATGCCATGCTGCACGCCCAGACACATATTCCTAATAAAATGAATGCACAGAAAAAGTAACGAATTGATTTCATAAAAACCATCATTACCCTTTTCTGTGCAATTTTCAAATAAGATCGAAACATAAACTCCTGTTATTACGTTCTAAAAACTGTAAGTTAGATCCATATATTTCATCCACAGATCATTTATTTCCCGCTCCGATGCATTTCCAATATCGATGGTGTCTCCCGAAATCTCCTCTAAATCAGCACCTTTACTGAGATTTACCTCCACCGAAATGTCATCTGCATCAAATGTAAATGCAAAGCCCTTGCGATCCGATTTCAGTGTTCCGTTCAGTCTTGCATAATTGCCGATATTGGCTTCATAATCTCCGCTGCCATAATCATACTCTACTGTTGCAACTTTACTTCCATCGATATACAGGCGACTCTCTTCTACTTTTCCGGATGTTTCGCCCTCAAGTTCAAGAACCGTATCATCATTGACAAGAACTTCCACATTTTGCATTCTGGTATCTCCACCATGGAAAATAATCTGCATATCATCCCCGTCCGCCTCTATCTCAATACAAGCTAGTTTATTCTTGTAGATATAAAACGTCACATCCATGTCCTGCATATCATCGAACATATCTCGGCATTCGTTAAATGCATCTCTGACATCCAATTGATCATCCAGGGTGTCACCAATCTGATCTCCGGTATAATCCTCAAGTTCATCCAACAGATTCTGTATATCATCTTCTGTAATTGTTGTCTGATAACCTTTACAACTGTGCTCTTTGCCGTTTACTTCGAATGACTGTTTTGTAGCAGATTTAAACTCAAGTTCCTTGTATTGTTCTACAAAAATCTTAGTAAGTTCACTGCTTTGTTTTTTCTGTTCTTTGTTTGAGTAGATGGTCTTACATAACTCATCAATGCTGTCTACCGTATCCTGATCCAACTGATCGGCCAGATATCCGGTCTTTTCCTTGGTGTAATTATATACATATACATCATTGCCCAGCGTCGGGATCTGTGCCTTCACTTCATTTGCATCAATGCCTGCGATAAAATCAATACTTCCGGCATCCGGAATCCGAACTGTTCCGGAAACCTGCTTCTCTGAGGAAGTGCAGCCATACGTTGCGCTAATGCGGCCATCGCTTCCCATATCCACATCAACATCCATCGTATAATTCTTAGTTGCAAGAATATTCAGTCCCTGTAAACTCTTGGTCAGATGAGAAGTCTCGGAAATTGTATTTGCTGTAGCTAATGCAACTTTTCCTGATTTTCCAAGAAACACGCCACTTTTTACACCCGCAAATGCGACCCCGCAAACAAGGACAAGAGCAACTACGATGCCCATGAATACCGGTAATTTTCTCTTCTTTTTCTTTGCTCCGGCAATATCGTACACCGGAGCTGATGTATTTGCCTGAACCGGCTGGCCCGTCATCGGATCGAACTTCATCTCCGGCTGCTTCGGCTGACTTGCCGCCTGCACCGGCTGGCCTGTCATCGGATCAAACTTCATTTCCGGTGCCTTCGGCTCACTCTCTGTCTGAATCGGCTGGCCTGTCATCGGATCAAATTTCATTTCCGGTGCCTTCGGCTCACTCTCTGCC
>URQG01000010.1 GCA_900549895.1 uncultured Lachnobacterium sp. | reverse complement strand
TACGAGATTACTACGCGTCTCGTGGGCTCGGAGATGTGTATAAGAGACAGGGCTTCGAGTGAATCCCAGGCAGAGGCACAGACGCAGGCTACGCTTGCTAAAAGTTATACTGAAGGTGATACAGGAGTGCGAGACGGCGAAGATACAAACAATGCCAAGTACTGGGCACAACAGGCTCAAAGCGCCGTAGGAATCAAGGCTGATGGTGTGACGATTGTATCGAAAGAGGATGGTGCTTTGACTGCGGTAACGGAAGATTCACTTGATGAAGAGAGTGAACTTCCACCACAAAGTAAGGTGGTTGTTGCTGGATTAAATAATTTTAAAAATAATTTATTAGGGAAAAGTCCACTTTCAAAGGTCTATTTTAATTATGGAAGTTATTTTCCTGGCAGCTCCTTTGAAGAGTCTGTACAGATTCTGACCGGATATGATTTGATTTGTTGCGAGGGATCTATAAGTGGATGGACAGATTCGAAGGATCGACAAAATGAGATGGCTTTGGTACAGGAAGTACGCCGACGCAACAAAAATGTGAAGTTCTTCCGATACGTTTCCGTTAAAAATAAGTATGATGCTACTTCACAAACCCGAGTCCCAATCAATAAACATGATCTGTATCAGCAGATTCGTGCAACGCTTCATATGGGTGGAACTTGGACAACCGAAAAAGATGAGGACGGATATGACATTGTGACCGGTGGTATTGCATATGACGGCATTTTTTGGGATGATTTTGATTCCTTATCAGGAGTGACAGAACTCAATGATGGAGATGAGCAGTCATGGGAAAGTGTACTCGAGAAGCAGAACGATGTAATTGAGGAAGCACGGCGTTTTGGATTATGCTCCTTTGGAAATGCCTGGCATGTTATTGAACTTGTATCCGGAAAACCGATTGACGATGAGCCATATTACAATCCGAAGTCGTTGAAATCATCAATTGGCGAGAATGATTATTTAATGGTTGAGTCATGCGAGTTCTGGCCACACGATCCGATTGACGGATTCGGTTATTGGTCTGGAGAAGATTCGTCCTACAAGGTTTACAACTACATGAAAGATTATTATCCAACACAGAAAGCGAATCTTGTGTGCTTTTCAAGTGGCGGCTATAGCATGACTGTTGAGGAAAAACAGTGCGCATTGACGTGGATGCTTATGGATCTGCTTGTAATGGGCGGCAGATACGTTTGCTTTGATCAAGGACTTCTCTATGATATGCCGGAATCTCTCAAGGCATTTTATTATGATGATTTATCGAAAGCAACAATCACAAGAATTGCCAGTGGACATTATCAGATGCACGTAAACGGCCATACCATTATTACAAAGAGAGAATCAGGATTATCAAATGCCAAGGCTGACAGCAATTCTTTTAAATTGGCTCATATATGGATTGACGGCATAGAGATTAAGAACCTTTTTACACAAGCTTCTGCGCTTGCCGTTGATGTAAATACAAGACTTGAAGAGTTCGATACACGTCTTAATACTTTGGCGCCGGACATCAAGAAGAATGTGAGCCGATATCAGAGACTTATGATTGATGATTGGATTCCAACCCGTGAACCCGGAGCGTATTCGAATTTAATCCCGAGTTCTAATGGACAGGAAAATCAAATGCGCATTACGTCTCGTAGTGGTTATAGCATGGAAGGTTCTGCTCAAAATGGATGGGGATCATATAAATGGGTTATTGATGCTACTCCGTTTCGGGGGAAAACAATTGAAATTGGGTGTTCCAAGTTTACGTTGTCGAGCTCTAACAAAAATTCTATAGGAATCTGCATTTTTGATAATTCAAATTGGAATTCACGCATGACTCTATGTGCTACAACGACAAATGAGTCTGCCGTCGGAAATAAGAGCGGACTTAATGTCCAATATTCAGTATCCGAAATACAAAATTCTATAGCTTTTGGTTTTTTTGGGCTTGGTGCAACTGTTGGAGATACATTTTCGGTTGAAGACTTCTATGTAGTAGATCCATCTTCGATTGAAGAATTGCTTTCTAAATCAGATTACACGAATCGTAGTATTGGCTTTGACAGTTGGGTGGATTCTGCTTCGTGGAAACGTCCGGACGATTTGACTACACTACCATATTCTATTACAGAAGATGCAAATGACATTACAATTGAATATAAAGAAGATGGATATGCTGCATACAAGGGTATCTGCGTGATAATGAATGTTCCTGGAACATTGACACCGGGAAGTACATGGGAAATCGGATGTGAAAGCTTTATCTCGAATGCTGGAGACAATATCATGGTTCGAGCGTATGTATATGCTTTAAAAGGGTGGGCTCCTTACATTGTACCATCAAAAGTGGATCAGTCAGCACTACATGACGTTAAGTGTCCGCATGTTACGGTTACAGTTCCGGAGACGGCGAAAGATGCGAAGGGATGCTATATCGAAATTTTCAATATTAGCACAACGCCGTACAATTCGTTAAGTGATGGTGCGAAAGAGGCACACAAGGCGGTTATCAAAGGCTTTTACATGTGTGATGTAAATGAGGAGAATGTGATTATCCGAGGATTGACTCCAGCGAATACATGGCTACAGATTTGTCGAGTGAAAGATTCGGTACTTGCGATCGACACGAAACTTGTCTCAAATGCGCTATACATCACAGATTCAGGAAAAATGTTTATAACGGATTTTAGTGGCAATAAGGTTGATATTGTGAAATAGGATGAGGGGCATCTTCGGATGCTCCTTTTAAATTGGTACAAATAGTGCACGAATAGGCATTATACTTTATTCATAAAGATTAAGGAGACTATCATATGGTTGAATTCTTAAGGGACAATTGGCAGTTGATCACTGCTTTTGTAGGTGCGGTAGCATTCCTGTATAGACAAGTGATTGCTACGCGAAAGGGAGTCAGGGCGTTGCTCCGTGCGGATCTGATTCGCCTGTACAATAAATACCATGACGATCTCGGGTATTGCCCGGTATATGTTAAACAGTCCTTAGAGGACGAGTACCAGCAGTATCACGCACTTCATGGTAACGGAGTAGGAACACAGTTATATAATGCTCTGATGAATTTACCCACAGAGTCACAGGAAGGAGAGTAGAAATCATGTTTAAGAATTGCGTATTCAAAGTATCAGTAGACACTCAGAAGTGGATGAAAGCGGCGGGTATCCGCGCGGTTAAGACTATGGCACAGACTGCAGTTGCGGTGATCGGTACCGCAGCAGTGGTATCAGCGGTTGATTGGAAAATGACAGTATCGGCTGCGGTAGTGGCTGGTGTAGTATCTGTGCTTACATCAATCGCCGGACTTCCGGAAGTAAAGGACGGTGAGTAGAGTGAAATTTAACGTACATGCCGGGCATAACCCGGACGGAAAGATTGCGTGCGGCGCGTGTGGACTGATCAAGGAGTCCACAGAGGCGCGCAAGGTCAAGAAGAAAGTGATCCGACTTCTCAGAAAGAAAGGGCATAAGGTGTATGATTGCACCTGCACCAATGGGACAAGCCAGACGGATGTCCTGAAGAGTATCGTGACGAAGTGCAACAAGCACAAGGTGGATCTGGATGTTTCCATTCATTTTAATGCCGGAGCCGGCGATAAGAAAGGCAACGGTAAGACAACCGGATCGGAAGCGTATGTGTACAGTGCCACCAGCGCGGCGAAGCCAGCGGCAGAGAGGGTTGTCAAAGAGATAGAGGCTCTTGGATTTAAGAACCGTGGCGTGAAGGAGCGCAAAGACTTGTATGTTCTGCGTCGGACAAACTCTCCGGCGATGTTGATCGAGTGTTGCTTTGTGGACGACAAGGATGATGTAGAACTGTATGATTACAAGAAGATGGCGGAAGCAATCGTCAAAGGACTCCTTGATGATGCCGATAATTAGATGACACGAAAGATGACACAAATTTCATGAAGTGCCTAATATAGGGTATTCTAAGACTAGATATAGTGGGTTCGAGCCCCGTCTATCGCTCTTACAACGAAAAGGATATCCGAAAGGATATCCTTTTTTCGTTGTGGGAGCGAAGTCGATGCAGAGTGGTTTATGATAGGATTCCTAACGGGCGATTGATTCTACAATCTCGCCAACATACATTGTGTGCATATCATGATCCCCATACCATTTTGACATAATTTCATCATCGACAAAAGTATCCTCAGTGATCGGAACAGCGGCCATCTTGCGGCATAAAAATACGAGATTGGCTTCATCCGGATATGGAATATCGTGGCGGAATGCTGCATTGAGTCCGGAACCGGCGAATTTATCACCGTTTCGGCCGCTTTCTCTGCCACAGTAGCTTAATGCTTCGCGATACTGTTCACCGAGGAAGGAGAGGGAAAAGAATTCTCCGTTGTCGATGAATTCTTTGGTGTAGCGGGAATCACGAATGAAAATGTAGACAACATTTTTACCCCAAAGGACACCGACTCCGCCCCAGCTGACGGTCATGGTATTGTATTTGCTTTTGTTTCCGGCAGAAACGAGAGCCCACTCTTTACCAATTTTGGTAAAAGGGTTCATCTCTAATAAATCCATTGGATATGGTTGAAAAGTATGCATAAGAAAACCTCCTATTGATTCAACATGATTTTAATATATGCATTATTATACCAAACGCACAGCTGTCTTTTCAAGAAAGAGATGCAGGCGTGTTTTGCATACGGCGATATAAAATGCATGTGGTCAGGAATAAAATGTAAACATAAAAAGAGTGCAGCATAGAATGGGTAATGAGAGAATAGAAAGGATCTTGTATGGATCTTCAGCCAAATATGAATGAAAATGTGGATACAGGAACCTTGCGTATCCAATTGACAAACAGGTCGAATGGAATTCCGGTGCAGGGAGCAAAAATTTCTGTTTCTTATACCGGCAATCCGTCTCAGGTCATTGAGGAGGTGAGTTCAGATGATTCCGGCAATACCGAAACGCTTACACTTAATGCTCCTCCGCTCGAATACTCCATGGAACCATCGGAGCAGCAACCGTATTCCGAGTATACCATTCAGGTTACAGCCCCGGGATATCGGGATATTACGGTTTCGGCGATTGACATCCTTCCGGGTGAAGCCGCCATTCAAAATGTAAATATGGATCAGGAGGATGCACCCGGGAATCCGATTGATACGATCGTGATTCCGGCGCACACGCTTTATGGTGATTATCCACCGAAGATTCCGGAAGATGAGATTAAACCGATGGATGAAAGCGGTGAGATTGTTCTGAGCCGAGTGGTCATCCCGGAATATATCGTTGTGCATGATGGGGCACCTTCCGATTCCACAGCGGCAAATTATTATATTCGATATCGCGACTATATTAAGAATGTTGCATCGAGTGAAATCTATGCGACATGGCCGGATGCAACGATCCGTGCGAACGTGCTTGCCATCATGTCATTTACGCTCAATCGAGTGTACACGGAATGGTATCGTGGAAAAGGATATAATTTTACGATTACCTCATCCACCGCATACGACCACAAGTTTATGTATGGAAGAAACATTTTCCAAAGCATTGCAACCATCGTGGATGAGATGTTTGAAAATTACCTGTCGCGTCCGAATGTGCGTCAGCCGATCCTGACGCAGTATTGCGATGGGCAGAGAGTAAGCTGTCCGAACTGGATGACACAATGGGGAAGTAAATATCTGGGAGATCAGGGATATTCGGCGATCGAAATCCTTCGGAATTACTATGGAAGCGACATCTATATTAATACGGCGCAGGGAATCTCCGGTATTCCGGCTTCGTGGCCGGGATATGACCTGACGATAGGATCAAGCGGAGACAAAGTGCGTCAGTTACAGGAGCAGTTGCAGCGCATATCCAGGACGTATCCGGCGATCCCGTCGATCACTCCGGACGGCATCTACGGTAACCGGACAAAGGAAGCCGTGCAGAAGTTCCAGTCGGTCTTCGGACTGCCGGTGACCGGCGTTGTGGATTATCCGACCTGGTATAAGATTTCGGATATCTATGTAGCAGTCTCAAGGATTGCCGAACTACGTTAAAAAGCGAGATTGGTCTGGCAAGGGAGTCAGCGTTGCGGATTGGAAACGAACAGAAATGAAGCGACGGCAGAAAGCATCTGTGTGGACATAGAAGCGTGTTTGTGATTTAATAAATGAAGTACAGCAATGGATTGATATGGAGACAAGAGGAACACATGAAAAATTATAAGATTACGGTTCAGTACGATGGAACCAGATACAAGGGCTGGCAGGTGCAGAAAGCAACAGAAGCGACGATTCAGGGGAAGCTTCAGAATGTTCTCTCTAAACTTGCCGGTCATCCGGTGGAAGTGATCGGTTCGGGGCGGACCGATGCAGGGGTGCATGCATCGGGACAGGTTGCCAATTTTCATATGGACGAGCATTTTACAATGGAGGAGATAGTTAGAAATCTGAATGAATTTCTTCCGGAGGATATTGCGGTCACAGAGATTTCGGAAGTGGATGAGAGATTTCACAGTCGTTATAATGCGGTAGCCAAAACATACAGTTACCGCATTCGTACCAACCCGGTCGCAGATGTGTTTGCGCGACGATTTGTGTATCATTACGGTAAGCCGCTGGATATCAGCCGGATGCAGAAAGCAGCGCAGGACTTGATAGGAACGCATGATTTTGCTTCTTTTTGTGGCAATAAGAGAATGAAAAAATCGACGGTCAGGACGATTATGGACATTGCAATTCTTGAGAAACAAGGAGAAATTGAGATTCGGTATACCGGAGACGGCTTTCTGCAGAATATGATCCGGATTCTGACGGGAACATTGATCGAAGTGGCAAGAGGTGAGCGTGAACCGGAGAGCATGGAACAGATCCTCGCGGCAAGGAATAGAGAGGCAGCGGGTTATACCGCACCACCACAGGGATTACGATTGGAGAATGTGTCATATGCAGCAGTGGGTAGTGACAAGTAAGAGAGCTGATTTCAAAGAGATAGGCCGGCGATTTGGAATCGATCAGGTGACCGCCCGCATCATAAGAAACCGGGATGTTATCGGAGAAGATGCGATCGCACAATATCTCAACGGAAGTTTAAGGGATCTGGCGGATGTGCATCAGATGAAGGATGCGGATCTTCTTGTAAATATTCTGACGCAAAAAATTCAGAATGGAAACAAGATTCGGATCATTGGAGACTATGATATTGATGGTGTGATGTCCTCGTATATATTGTATCGTGCGTTATTAAGGTGTGGGGCAGATGTGGATGTGGCAATCCCAAATCGGATTACGGACGGCTACGGACTGAATCTGCATTTAATCGAGGATGCAATGGAATCGGACGTAGACACGATCATTACCTGCGATAATGGGATTGCCGCACTCGAAGAGATCGCTTATGCCCAAAAGCATGGTATGACCGTTTTGGTAACCGATCATCATGAGATCCCGTATGAGGAAGAAGGCGGACAAAGGCGATACCAAAAAAGTGAAGCGGACGCGATCGTCAATCCGCACCAGAAGGAATGTGCGTATCCTTACAAGGATCTGTGTGGAGCGGGAGTTGCCTGGAATGTAGTCCGGATTTTGTATGAAAAGATGGGGGTGGATGAGCAGGAGGCGTTTGCATTGCTCGAGTTTGTTGCATTTGCAACGGTTGGGGATGTCATGCCTTTAACGGGGGAAAATCGTATCCTTGTTCGGGAAGGATTAAAGCGGATTCATCATACGGTAAATGTGGGAATGAAAGCGCTGATTGCTCAATGCGGATTAATGCCGGAACAGATAGAAAGTTATCATTTTGGCTTTGTACTCGGACCATGTATTAATGCTGCGGGACGATTGGATACGGCAAAACGTGCGCTGGCGCTTTTTCAGACGGAAAATGAAGGGAAGGCAAGTCTGCTTGCCAATGAACTGGTTGTACTGAACGAGGAACGTAAGCAGATGACCGCGGATGGGGTAGAAGAGGCAAAGCAGCTTTGCGAACAAGCCGGATATGAGAAAAATCCGGTGCTTGTGCTATTCCTCCCGGATGTACATGAGAGTATTGCCGGGATTATCGCGGGCAGAATCAGGGAATATTACGGCAGGCCGACGTTTGTTCTGACCCGAGGAGAGGAAGGCATCAAGGGAAGCGGACGATCTGTGGAAGGATACTCCATGTATGAGGAAATGTGTCAGTGCAGTAAGCTTTTTACCAAATTTGGCGGACATCCTATGGCTGCCGGACTGACACTTCCGGAAGAGAACATTGATGAATTCCGTGAACAGATGAATGCTCATTGTCCGCTTACGGTCGAACAACTGCAGCCGAAAGTACATATTGATGTGCCGATGCCGGTGGATTATGTGACGAATACTCTGGTGGAAGAATTTTGTGTTCTTGCACCGTTTGGGAAAGACAATCCCAAGCCGGTATTTGCAGATCGAAACCTTTGTATCAGCAGGATGTGGACGGTTGGTAAAAATCAGAATGTGTTACGTCTTAGTCTGGTATCGGAACACGGAAGCCCGGTATCCGGTATTTATTTTGGTGATATTCCGGCGTTTGAGGACTATATAACGGAGCAGTTTGGAGCTGCTGAACTTGAGAAAGCAAAGCACGGGAGAGAAAATTCCATACGACTTTCTTTTGTCTATTATCCGAAGATCAATCGATACAGAGACAGCGAGAGTTTACAGTTTGAAATACAATATTATCGTTGAAAAAAGGCACCTGACATTGTAAAATAAAGACAGTGACATTGTGTATTTTGGAGGAATTGGGATGTTTGGCAAGAATAAAGTCAGCCAGGAGGATATTGAAAAATTAAAGAGGACCGTGCAGATTGACGATCAGTTCTTTGCAGATGCCGGAAGCAAGGGTGAGATGTTCTATGCAACGATGGCAGAAATCAAAGAATCCCACAGGCAGGTGGCGACCGATGTTGCGCAGGTAAAAGATAATGTGCACAGTGCGGCGGCATTGGCGTCCGGTAATGTGGAAATTGAGGCAGGACTCGGACATACGGTTGATGAGTGCCGTAATGCAATGCTTACACAGGAAGAGAAGCAGGATCGGCTGGTTGCGGATATGCATCAGTTACTGGATGGGGCAACGCGGCTGGTAGATGACAATAAACATTTTACGACTCCTTCCAAGTATCTGAGTGAGTTCCCCGGAACACTGAAGCTCCAGAATCAGAAGTTCTCGGAGAAGTTGGACCGTATGCAGGAATGTGGCAAGCAGATGGGCGTGCTTGCGTTAAATGCGGCGATCGAGGCGGGAAGACTCGGAGAGAGCGGCAAGCAGTTTGTGACTGCTGCGGAGGATATCCGTTCTTATGCGGCTAATTACGATGCAGTCATTGAAGAAAGCCGTGTGCAGTTGAAAGACTCCGAAAAGAGGATTGCCGAGTTGGAAGAGCAGATGCATCATCTGATCGGTCTGCTCAAGGAGAACAATATTGCAACGGCAAGGTTGATGAAATCCTGTTCGGATGTGACACGTCAGGCAGATGCAACGGGAGAGATAAAGTTATCCGGACAGTTAAGCGGAATCGTGAATGAACTGATCAGCCTTCGGAACGCAGACGAGGAGATCGTTAAGTCGGAGGAACGCAATCGTATGCAGCTTGAGGACCTTGAAGAGGAATTCAATGCGCAGCAGAAGAATCAGGAAGAAATCTATCAGATGGTAGATCCGTTGTACCGACATGTGATCGAGCGCAAAGAGGGAGAATAAAATTTAAAAAGATAATAAGAAAGACTGTTGCCGGTTTGCAGGGCAACAGTCTTTTGGTTATTGGGTATAGCATTCTCTTTCCGTCTATAACTGGTTATCAGGAAGAAAATGCTTCCTTGCCTTTATACGTGAGACAAGTGATGATTTGGACCAGTTATGCCGATACACAATGCGGTACATAACATAGGCCAAAACCAAAGCGGTACTGACATCAAACACAGAATGCTGCTTGATGAACATGGTGGCGAGAATGATACTCGTCATCAATATAAAAGAAATCAGCTGGATTGTTTTGTTTTTCTTAAGCTGCTCATTGTGAGACACCGCCAGATGAATCCCGATGGAATTATATACATGGATACTCGGGAACAGGTTGGTCGGAGTATCCGTTGCGTACAACATCTCGCAAAGCTGCGTGAAGATATTGTGGTGTGTAAAATAGTACGGACGCAGATAATGTCCGTTCGGATATACGGTTGAAATGAACAGAAAAAGCGTCATACCCGTAAATAAAAACGTACAGAGTCTGTAATAATCGGACTTGTTATGTAATGCCATATAAGCGATGCCCCAGGCAACGTAGCCGAACCAGAAAAGGTACGGAATGACAAAATATTCACAGAACGGTATATAATCATCCAACAGTACATGAACCACATGAAAATGTGTCTTAATATTCTCTTCGACGTAGCCAAACCATGCCAGGTATACGATAAAGTAGAGCAAGATCAGAAGATGCTTATATTTTTGGTAAAAATGAGCAAGCCTGATTTTGAGTGGCGTCTTTTGTGATGTCATAGCAACCCCCTTTTTCGCTTCATTATAGCACCGCTTTTTGGGGGCTACAATAGGAAACAAATAATGTTAATAAATATTTGTGAATTCTTCACAAATTGGTTATAATAGAACAGGTTGAGCAAACGAAAGAGGAAAATGAAGTGAACGAACAGAAGAAACCGGTGGAACAGATGCCGGAGAAAACGACAAAGAAAATACAGATAAAAGGGAATCCGAAGCGTGCTATGACTGCGGTCGCTTCGGTTTTGGGAGCGATCGTTATTGTCTATGTGGGAGTGAGCGTATATTATATGAGCCGCTTTCTGCCCGGAACAAAGCTGAATGAATGCAAAGTCGGCGGCTATACGGCTGAAAAAGTGAAGAGTGAGGCTGCCGATGAGATCCATTCCTATGTGCTTAAGATTCAGGAACGGGAGAATAAGGAAGAGTCCATTTCGGGATCGGATATTGGTCTGGAGCCACAGTGGGGAAACGAGATTGAGGAGATGATCAAAGCGCAAAGCGGATTTGCATGGCCGATAAAGCTTTTTGCCCCGGATAAACTTGAAAATGAAACGCTGGTAAGTTATGACGCAGACAAATTGGATCAAAAGATCGGTGAACTTGACTGTATGCAGTCCAAGAATCAGATTGAGCCCGAGAATGCATCGATTGCGCCGTATGACAAGGAGAATGGATTCTCATTGAAACCGTGTGTGATGGGAACGACCATTGACCGCGATAAGTTTGATGCAGCAGTGGATGAGGCTGTGGAGCAATTGGCAGAGACGGTTTCGGTTGAAGCTGCCGATGCTTATGTGAATCCTACGGTTTTTGATGACGATGAGAATCTGGCTGCGGCAATCGATACGATGAATGATTATGCGAAAACAACGATTACATATCAGATCGGTGAGAGCACGGAAGTGCTTGACGCATCGACTTTCGGGGATTGGATTTCTTTAAATAAGAAGGAAAAACCGGTTATCAGCAAGAAAAAAGTCGCAGAATATGTGGGTGAACTTGCAAGAAAGTATAATACTTGTTATACGGCCAAGAAGTTAAAGACTTCGTATGACAAAACGGTTACGATCGGACGCAGCTGCTACGGATGGAAAGTGGACAACGATAAGGAAACAAAGGAGATTATCAAGGAGATAAAAGCCGGGAAGCCGGTTACCAGAGATCTCAATTACCTGATGACTGCCAACAGTCATGAAGGAAATGATTATGGAGATTCTTATGTGGAAATCAATCTGACAGCGCAGCATTTGTTCTTATATAAAGAGGGAAAGCTTGTAATCGAATCGGATTTTGTCTCCGGAAATCATGCGCGTGGTTTCGATACGCCAACCGGTGCCTATGGAATTACTTATGCGCAGAAGGATGCGACACTTCGCGGAGATAATTATGAGACGCCGGTGTCTTATTGGATGCCGTTCGCCGGAAATGTCGGAATGCATGATGCATCCTGGCGCAGTCAGTTTGGAGGAAGTATTTATAAGACTGCCGGCTCGCATGGATGTATCAATCTTCCGCCGAGTGTTGCAAAGGTCATCTTTGAAAATGTTTCCAAGAATTATCCGGTTCTTGTGTACGAACTGCCGGGAACAGAGAGCACAGCGGCAGCAGATCAGGCTTCTGCAGCGGAAGTGGTAAGACTGATCGACGCGATCGGTACCGTGACGGATAAGTCGGGTGATGCGATCGAAAAGGCACAGACCGAATATGACAAGCTGAATGCAAATGCGAAAACGTATGTTACCAATTATTCGACTTTGGAGAAGGCACAGAAAGATTTCAGAAAACTGAGTAAGACGCAGGAGAAAAAGAAAAAAGAGAATAAAAACTAAAACATATACTTTTGTTGTATGTGTTCTCGGGAATGTTGCAACTTGAAAAAAGCGTATTGCATTTGTTTGTTGACCGGATATAATGAATTTATCAGAGAAACAAACGAGAATGTAGTACGCTTATTTTTTATTACAAACGTTGCAGAAAATATGTCAGGTTGTCTGTGAAAACCTGGCATGCAGTGTCAGTCCTTCGACGCAGGCGATGGGGAATGGCTGACGTTCAAAGGAAAGGAGAAGGAACATGGTAGAACAGTTAAAGAACAAATTTGCAGAGGTATTCGGACCGGAAGGTGAGAGTGCAGTCTATTTTGCACCGGGACGTGTCAATATGATCGGTGAACATACCGATTACAACGGGGGACATGTATTCCCGTGTGCACTTACGATCGGAACCTACGGGGTTGTCAGAAAGAGACAGGATCGCAAGTTACGTTTCTATTCTATGAATTTCGAGCAGCTTGGAGTTATGGAGTCTTCACTGGACGATCTGGTGCCAAGCAAAGATGCAGACTGGACGAATTATCCGAAGGGGGTTCTGTGGGCTTTTAAGGAGAGAGGAATGGAAGTGACAGAGGGATTTGATCTGTTACTGTTTGGAAACATTCCAAACGGATCCGGACTTTCTTCATCCGCTTCCGTAGAGGTATTGACAGGTTACATCTTAAAGGACCAGTACGGATTTGATGTGACCAATCAGGATCTTGCTTTGATCGGACAGTTTTCCGAGAATCGTTTTAACGGTGTCAACTGTGGAATCATGGATCAGTTTGCCATTGCCATGGGCAAGGCAGATCATGCAATCTTCCTTGATACCAACACATTGGATTATACATATGTTCCGCTTAAGCTGGACGGAGCAAAGATCGTGATCGCATGCAGTAACAAGAAGCGCGGACTTGGCGATTCAAAATACAATGAGAGAAGAAGCGAGTGTGAGACAGCATTGGCTGAGTTACAGAAGGTTGTTGATATTAAGTCGCTTGGCGAACTTACCGAGGAGCAGTTCGAGGCGAACAAGGACGCCATAGGGGATGAGGTTCGTGTTCGCAGAGCGCGTCACGCAGTCTATGAGAATCAGAGAACCATTCAGGCTGTTGAAGCATTACAGAAGCAGGATTTAAAGAAGTTCGGAGAACTGATGAATGCGTCCCATGCATCTCTTCGCGATGATTATGAAGTGACCGGAATCGAACTTGATACATTGGTTGAGGAAGCATGGAAGGTTGACGGTGTGATCGGATCACGTATGACCGGTGCCGGATTCGGCGGATGTACCGTAAGTATCGTGGAAGACGCAGCGGTAGATCGTTTTATTGAGCGTGTCGGAGCAGCATACAAAGACAAGATCGGATATGCGGCTGACTTCTATGTGGTACAGGTTGGATCCGGCCCATGCAGACTGGATGCATAAGAATATTTTGAAATAAGAAGTAAGAGGAAACTGTGGCAGCTTGTGTAAACGAGTTGCCACATCCACAATATAACAGAGAGGGATAAACACATGGTACAGGAACGAATTTTACAATTGGCAGATTATGGCGTGGCAACCGGTTTAGTGCCACAGAGCGATTATGTATATACGGTAAATCGATTACTTGAGACACTTGGGCTGGATGAGATCAGTGATGAAGTCTGGAAGGAACATAAACCGATCACTGCGCAGGAGGAAGCGGAGGCAGCTTTGGAAGACATCCTTGCAGAACTGTTGGAGGATGCTTTTGAGAGAGGCATGTTTGAGCACAACAGCGTGGTATACCGTGATTTATTTGATACGAAACTGATGGGATGTCTTGTTGCACGTCCGAGTGAGATACAGGGTAAGTTCAAGAGCCTTTATGAAAACGAGTCGGCGCAGGCTGCAACGGATTATTTCTACAAATTAAGCTGTGACAGCAATTATATCCGCCGTGCACGCATCAAGAAGGATCTTAAGTGGACAACCGACACGGAGTTCGGAACACTTGATATTACGATCAACCTCTCGAAACCGGAGAAGGACCCGAAAGCGATTGCTGCAGCGAAAAATGCAAAGGCAAGCAGCTATCCGAAGTGCCAGCTTTGCCGTGAAAATGAGGGATATGCAGGTCGCGTGAACCATCCGGCAAGACAGAATCACCGTATTATTCCGGTAACGATCAACAACAGTGACTGGTTTTTCCAGTATTCACCGTATGTATATTACAATGAGCATTGTATCGTTTTTAACGGTCAGCACACACCGATGAAGATCGAGCGTGCAACATTTGGAAAGCTTCTTGATTTTGTGACCCAGTTTCCTCACTACTTTGTAGGCTCCAATGCGGATCTTCCGATCGTCGGCGGATCGATTTTGAGTCATGATCATTTCCAGGGCGGACATTATACATTCGCAATGGAGAAGGCACCGATCGAGAAAGAGATTACGTTCACAGGATTCGAAGATGTGAAAGCCGGCATTGTGAAGTGGCCGATGTCTGTGATCCGTATCACAGGCAGCAACAGGGAGCGTCTGATCGAACTGGCAGACAAGATTCTTGTTGCATGGAGAGGATACACCGATGAGGATGCAGTCATCTATGCTGAGACAAACGGTGAACCACACAATACGATCACACCGATCGCACGAAGAAGAGGCACCGATTATGAGCTTGATCTGGTACTCCGCAATAATCTCACGACAGAGGAACATCCGCTTGGCGTATATCACCCACACGCTGAACTTCACCATATCAAGAAGGAAAATATCGGACTGATCGAGGTTATGGGACTTGCTGTACTCCCGGCCCGTCTGAAGGATGAGATGAGGGAACTTGCCGAGGCTCTGGTAGCAAAATCAGATCTTCGTGCCACACCAACACTTGCATCCCATGCGGACTGGGCGGAGATGATCACAAAAAAATATGACCAACTTACTCAGGAGAATGTAATGGATATTCTCCATGAGGAAATTGGCCTTGTGTTTGAACAGGTATTAAAAGATGCCGGTGTATACAAATGCACCGAGGAAGGACGCGCAGCGTTCGCAAGATTTGTAAACAAAGTTAACGAGTCATAGCATTTTGTAATTTCTTCCGACAGTGGAAGAATGCAGGGATTAAGAAGCAGTCTGCGAAGATCCATGCCAGAGGGTTGGCGGAGCAGGCTGCGGTAAACCCGAAGATCGGAACAAAGACAAGTCCGATAAGCGTTCTTGCAACCATTTCAAAGACTCCGGCAAATACAGCAAATCCGGAGAATCCCATTCCCTGAATAAGAAAACGTACAATATTGACCAAAGCCAGCATGAGGTAAAAGGCTGCATTGGTAACAAGAAACTGTTTGGCCTGCGCAATAACGGCTGCTTCTTTTGCGCTTACAAACAGCAGGATCAGATCACGTCCGAAGAAAATCAATACGACAAGGATCAGTGCGGAATAGATCGCACCGAGGATGACGGCCGAGCGAAGTCCTCTTCCGAGACGGTCGAGACGTCCGGCACCGACATTTTGTCCGCCGAAGGTTGCCATGGTTGAACCAAGGGCATCAAACGGACATACGACAAACATGGAGATTTTGCTTCCGGCTGTCATGGATGCAACGGCAGTCGATCCCAGTGTATTGACGGAGGCCTGTAAGATGACGCTTCCGATCGCCGTAATGGAATATTGCAGTCCCATCGGAAGTCCCATGATCAGAAGATATCTGGAATAACCCCAGTCGAGTTTCCAGTCTTCACGCTTCAGGTGAAGAAGGTCAAACTTCTTTATAATAAGAATCAGACAAAGAATACCGGATACTGCCTGTGAGAGTACGGTTGCGAAAGCAGCACCGAATACACCCCAGTGGAAGGTGACGATAAAAAGCAGATCCAGTCCGATATTCAGTCCCGCAGACAGTACGAGGAAGATAACCGGTGTGATGGAATCTCCGAGTGAACGCAGGTAAGCGGACAGAATATTGTAAAGCATGATCGCCGGAATGCCGGCAAAAATAACTACGATATAATGATAGGACAGATCAATGATATCTGCAGGCGTCTGCATCAGCTCAAGGATCGGACGGCAGGCAATCACCGTAATGAGTGTGATCGCGCCACCGAAGATGATGGATAACACAGCTGAGTTACCTACATATTTACGCAATCCGTCATAATCCTTTGCTCCGAACCGCTGCGCGACAGGGAGCGCAAATCCGTTACAGATTCCCTGACAGAATCCAACGATCAGGAAGTTGATACTTCCGGTTGCGCCTACTGCGGCGAGAGCCGAAACGCCTAAGAAGCGTCCTACAATGATCGTGTCGACCAGACTGTATACCTGCTGAAAAAGCATACCCATAAGGAGCGGCACCGCAAATCCGAGGATCAGTTTCATGGTAGAGCCGCTTGTCATATCTTTTGTTGTGTTTGATGCCATACGATTACCTCATAGTTTAACAAATTTATTTTTACGCAATGTGTATCTATCTTATCACGATTACAGAAATCTTCAAGAGGGAAAATATGATGAAAATAACGCTTTGTACAGGGGGGAATTCTTTACAATTTTGCCATAATGCGGTACAGTATTGGATATATATAAGCGAGGAGGATCGACCATGAAGAAGTGGGAAGAAAATATACGAAAAGTTGTCCCGTATGTTCCGGGAGAGCAGCCAAAGAAACAGAATATCATTAAGTTAAATACAAACGAGAATCCGTATCCGCCGGCACCGGGTGTTGCCGAAGCGGTGAAAAGCGTGGATATCGACCGGCTTCGTATGTATCCGGATCCGCTTGTGGGTGATCTTGTACAGGCGATCGCTTCGAATTATAAAGTAGGGACAGATCAGGTCTTTGTCGGAGTTGGATCCGATGACGTACTGGCAATGATTTTTATGACATTTTTTAATTCTGCAAAGCCAATCTTTTTCCCGGATATAACCTACTCGTTTTATGATGTATGGGCCGAGATGCTTCACATTCCGTATGAACAGATTCCGCTCGATGAGGATTTTAAAATCTGCCCGAAGGATTACATGCGCGAAAACGGTGGTGTAATCTTCCCGAATCCGAATGCACCGACAGGCGAATTGATGGATCTGTCTCAGATTGAGGAGATCATAGAGGCAAATCAGGACGTCATCGTTGTTGTCGATGAAGCATATATTGATTTTGGCGGAATGAGTGCGCTTCCTCTCATTGACAAGTATGACAATGTGATTGTGGTACAGACGTTCTCGAAGTCTCGTTCTATGGCAGGTTCACGTATCGGTTATGCGATCAGTAATCCGACATTGATCAAATATTTAAATGATGTGAAGTATTCGTTTAATTCTTACACGATGAATACGATCACAATTGCAGCCGGTACGGCAGCAATGAAGGATCGGGCATATTTTGAGATGACAAGGGATAAAATCATTAAGACGAGAGAGTGGACGAAGCAGGAACTGAAGCGCCTTGGATTTGTGTTTGGAGATTCAAAGAGCAACTTTATTTTTGCCAGACATCCACAGGTATCGGGGGAGGCTTTGTTTGAGGCACTCCGTGAGAATGACATCTTTGTGCGTCATTTCAGTAATCCGCCGCGTATCAACGAATATCTGCGCATTTCCATCGGAACGGATGAGCAGATGAAGACATTTATTGCGTTCCTCGAGGATTATTTAAAGAAGAATAAGTAAAGTGAGGATTTATTTTCATGATTGACTATCTGGTTGTATTTTTTGTATCCATGGTACCGCTTATCGAGTTGCGTGGCGCAATCCCGATCTCACAGATCCGGCATCTTCCGATCGTTCCATCGTATGTGATCGCGATCATCGGCAATATGCTGCCGGTTCCGATCATCTATCTGTTTGCCCGCAAAGTGCTCGAATGGGGCGCGGATAAACCGGTGATCGGGGGATTCTTTAGCTGGTGTCTGGAAAAAGGCGAGAAGGGTGGAAAAAAGTTACAACAGAAGGCTGGTCGGGGATTGTTTTTGGCACTGCTTCTGTTTGTCGGAATCCCGCTTCCGGGAACCGGAGCATGGACCGGCACACTTGCGGCAAGTATTCTGGATATGGATTTTAAATCGACGGTTGCCGCTGTCATGCTTGGGGTACTGCTTGCAGGAATCATTATGATGGTGCTCAGTTTCGCCGGAGTCAGTATTTTTTAGCCACAGGGCAAGGCGGAACAGGAGTGTCCGAACAGTGCCTTTTGTGGCAGTTTTTGAGTATTTATAATAGATGAAAGAAAAGTAACTATGAGTAAGAAACAACGTAAAATAAAGCCGATCCCGCGTCAGATCCGCTGGGATAAGCTTGACAACACCGCACATCTTTTCCCGTCGATCGCAGGGGAGAATATGACAAACGTTTATCGTATCAGTGTGGACCTCAATGAAGAAATTCAAAGAGATTACTTACAACAGGCACTGGATATGGTGTTACCGAAATTTGATGGATTCAATGTGCGGCTCAGGACCGGTGTATTCTGGTATTATTTTGAAGAGAACGGAAAGCGGGCGCCTAAGGTGTCGGAAGAAATTATGTTTCCGTGTCGTTATATCCGCCAGAATCGTAATCATAATTATCTGTTTCGTGTGACGTATTACGGATGCCGCATCAATCTGGAAGTGTTTCACGTGCTGACGGATGGTATGGGTGGTATCAATTTTCTAAGGGAGCTGACGTATCAGTATCTTCGTCTGGTGCACAAGGAATTGGCGGAAAAGACGGGGGACAAGCTGAGCGTGGATACTTCGCTCTGCCGCGAGGACAGTTTTGTCCGCAATTACAAAAATGGTAAGCCGAGTGGATTCAATAAGGAGAGGGCTTATCTGATCAAGGAGGAGCATCTTCCGGCGGGAGAGTTTGGCGTCATGCATGGTTGTATGCCGGTTTCCCAGCTTAAGCAGGTTGCACACAAGTATGGAGCATCCTTAAATGAATATCTGGTTGCTGTGTTTGTATGGAGTGTTTATCAAGAAATGATGCATGGAATGCCGGGAGGCCGTCCGATCCGTGTAGCGGTACCGGTCAATCTGCGCCCTTATTTTGATTCAAACACAACGAAGAATTTCTTTGTAATGGTATCGGCAGAGTTTCGTGCCACGAAGGAACAGTACACCTTTGAGGAAGTGATACAGATCATCAAGGAAAGCCTGCATTCTCAGATTAATAAAGAACATCTCGAAGATCTGTTTTCATACAGTGTGTCAAACCAGATGAATAAGCTGATGCGGCCGGTCCCGCTTTTTATTAAGAATATTGCGATGCGTCTGGTCTACACCAAATCGGCGGTTGCCAATACGACGACGATCACGAATATCGGAAACATCAAGATTGATGCACTCTATGAACCGTATGTGAAAGGCTTTAAGGCTTTTATTGCGATGTCAAAGGGACAGGAGATCAAAGGTACGATCTGTTCGTATAAGGACACACTGGTGTTTACGTTCAGCTCGGTTTTTGCAGAAGCAATGGTACAGAAGGCGTTTTTCCGTAAGATTGCTTCAGATGGAATTGAGGTAGAGATTCAGACGAACGGAGTATATTATGAGTAGATGTCAAAAATGTAATGTGATTATTTTAGATGATACGGATCGCTGTCCGCTTTGTAAGAATGTGCTGGAGAGCACGGATGTACCGGGTGTGAATGTGTATCCGAATGCAATCGGTGTCAACCGGAGGTTCCGTCTGCTGGAGAATCTTCTACTGTTCTTATCGATTGTGGCAGGTTGTCTTATGGTGGCGATCAATCATATCACGGATCCGGAGGTCGCATGGAGTCTTGTGGTATGTCTGATCCTTGTATACGCAAACGCGGTTGTTCGTATGGCAATCCTCGGTAAATCCGGCTATATGTTTAAGACACTGACGCTTGTGATCCTTGCGGTACTGATGCTTCTTGGCATTGATTATCTGACCGGATACCAAGGCTGGTCACTCGATTATGTGTTGCCGCTTGGCATTCTTCTGATCGACCTGACACTTTTGATCTTAACGCTGGTGAACCGGAGAAACTGGCAGAGTTATATGATGGCACAGATATTGGCAATCCTGCTTAGCCTGATTCCGGTCGGACTCAGGCTGGGGGGGATCATCAAGTTCCCATATCTGGTATGGATCGCTTTTGCAACATCGGTATTTTTGTTCTTAGGTACGCTGATCATTGGTGACCGACGGGCAAGAACAGAATTAAAACGGAGATTTCATGTATGATTGAAACAGAAGCAAGTGTTAAAGGACGTGTGATCGCAGATCTGTTGTCGCACCTGACAAACGATCTGCAGATCGGTAAGAAGATCAAAAGCGGCGAACTTCGAAAGCGGCTCAAGGAGCCGCCGTGGATCGTGCCGGACTGCTTTAATATGACACACATCGAGTTGAAGAATTTTTCGATGAAATTACTGTCATTAAAGGAGAATCCAAGTCAGGATCATGTGATATTGCAGCTGCACGGAGGCGGTTATATGGGCGCGGTGCGCAATGCATACTATGTGTTTGCAGGACTCTACAATGAGGTGAGTCACGGATGCAATGTATTGACACCGGATTATCGTGTGGCGCCGGAGCATCCGTATCCGGCAGCGTTGGAAGATGCGGTGGCTTCCTATCAGTGGCTTCTCGACAAGGGATATTACGGGGAGCAGATTATTGTTGCAGGAGATTCGGCGGGCGGAGGCCTTGCGATGGCATTGTGCATGTATTTAAAGGATCACCATATGCCGATGCCGGGCGGTGTGGTTGCGATGTCGCCCTGGACGGATCTGACCGCAAGCGGCGAGTCGTATGAGACAAACTATGAGAGGGATCCTTTGCTTGGAAATACAAAGGACAGCCTGATCTATGTCAATGATTACGCCGGGGATCACGATAAGATGGATTGCTATATTTCTCCGCTTTTCGGTGATTTCCGAGGATTTCCGCCGATGCTCATTCAGGTGGGATCGCTCGAGATGCTTCTCAGCGACTCGGTATCGGTTGCTGCCAAGGCGAGAGAACAGGGAATCCGTGTGCGCTTAAGCATCTACGAGGGAATGTTTCATGTATTTCAGATGGCATATTTAAATATTCCGGAGTCGAAGAAAGCGTGGGCGGAAGTCGGTAAGTTTATCGATGTGATACGAAAGGACGAGCGCATATCGTCATAAGAATCTGCTATTCAAGCGGGGCAGAAGCGATTTTGTCCTGCGTTGATACGAATATACAAAATAAGCGATTGCGAAACTCCTGTGGCGG
>URQG01000009.1 GCA_900549895.1 uncultured Lachnobacterium sp. | reverse complement strand
ACGAGATTACTACGCGTCTCGTGGGCTCGGAGATGTGTATAAGAGACAGCTTCAGGATAAACAGCGAAAAAAAGAGCCATAGGGGATTGTCCCTATGACTCATGTATATGTGGTAATCTGAATTTGTATGCGTAAAATTTACATACGATCCGGTGCAGAAAATCCGAGTACATCGATGCAGGTCTCAAGCACACCCTTGGTAAGCATGAGAAGACTGATGTAAGAATCCTTGATGGATTCATCTTCCTGCGCAAGAATCTTGTTCTCATGGTAGAAACCATTAAATGCATTGGCAAGCTCGTAGATATAAGCACAGATCTTATGCGGCGCAAGCTCCTCATATGCATTCTCCATCATCGCATTAAAACGGGACAGAACGAGCATAAGATTCTTCTCGCTTGCAGAATGTGCAGGTAAGATCGCTCCGTTCGGAAGATCCTTTCCGTTTGCCTGATACTTTGCAAGGATTGACTTGATACGAACGATCGTATAAAGGATATACGGTCCCGTATTTCCTTCAAAGGAAGTAAAACGCTCGATATCAAAGATGTAGTCCTTGCTTGCCTGATTCGAGAGATCTCCGTACTTGATCGCTGCAAGAGCTACCATCCTGGCCGTCTTCTTTGCTTCCTCGTCACTGATATCCAGATTTTCTTTCTCCTTCTGATTCTCAGTGATCTTCTTTAACATCTCCTCATTGATCTCGTCGAGGAGATACTCCAGACGCATAACGCCACCATCTCTTGTCTTGAAAGGCTTTCCGTCCTTTCCATTCATCGTACCGAATCCGATATGGATCAGTTTCACATGATCATCCACAAGTCCGGTCTTTCTCGCGCAACGGAATACCTGGATAAAATGCATGCTCTGTCTCTGGTCTGCCAGATAGATTATGCTGTCCGGACTGTAATCTTCCATACGCATCACGATCGTCGCAAGATCCGTGGTACTGTAAAGAGATGCTCCGTCCGACTTTAAAATGATGCATGGAGGAATCTCCTTTGTATCGGTATCCTCTTTGACATCAACGACCAGGGCTCCCTCACTCATATAGGCGTATCCTTCATCCTTCATCATCTGCACCATTCCCGGGATGTATGGCTGTGCATCTGACTCACCCTTCCACAGTTCAAACGATACATTTAAGTTGTCATAATTCTTCTTTAAATCCGTTACCGATACATTTAAGATATGTTCGAGTAACGCACGATAGCCGCGTCGTCCTCTCTGAAGTTCGCTGGTTGCTTCCATTGCGGCCTCACGGAATGCTTCATCTTCTTTACTCTTTTTACTTGCAGTCGGGTAGATATCCTCTAACTCAGAGATGGTAAAAGGTGCTTCCTTCGGATATTCACCCTCATAGTTTTCATCAAAATATACTAATTCCGGCTTACGTTCCTTCAACTCTACAATGATCAGTCCCATCTGAAGCCCCCAGTCTCCGAGATGCACATCACCGATCACATGATGACCCATAAATTTGCCGATACGCTTTACACTCTCACCAATGATTGCCGAGCGAAGATGTCCGACATGCAAAGGCTTTGCGACATTGGCTCCGCCGTAATCTACGATAATGGTCTTCGGATCATCCGTCTTGTCACATCCGAATCTGCCCTCATCTTCCTTCATGGAAGTTACCACAGAAGCAAGATAATCCTTGCTCAGTTTCAAATTGATAAATCCGGGCTTAACGGATTCTACGCTCTCAAACATAGCGTTATCCTTTAAGCCTTCCGCAATCTTGTCCGAGATCATAAATGGTGCACATTTATATTCTTTCGCAGCCGCCATCGCACCGTTACACTGGTACTCACACAAATCCGGGCGGTTGGATAATGTCACTTTTCCGTACTTTGCATCATATCCATTCTCCGTGAATGCTTTCATCACTTCAGCGGAAATACTGTCGATCAATGTCTTCATCTGTTTTCTCCTATTCTCAGTCTAGGGACTATTCTATACATTCCCCTTGGAATTGTCAACGTATTCACGTCTTATATGCTTATGCGCATACAAATCCTGATCCGCGTTCTTATAGAGTTCTTCAAATTCAATGCCGGGCTTACCCCAGCTGACTCCATACGAGAAGTTCAGTACTCCGATACGGTCCCCCGGCACAACAATCTGCGCAAACTCACGCTCGACCTGCTTCATAATATTCGGAAGTCTTCTCTCAATCTCTGCATGTCTGCAATAGATGGCAAATTCGTCGCCACCCATTCGTCCTACGACCGCATCTCCGGCAAAATTCCGCTGCAGAATATGCACCAGACGAATCAGCACCTGATCTCCGAAATCATGCCCATAGGTATCATTGATCTGCTTAAAATAATCTACATCCATCATAATAAAGAGCACTTTCTGTTTCCCCTTAATATTCCGCAGATCATGCTCGATCGTCTGAATGAGTGTCGCACGATTAAACGCTCCCGTCATCATATCCATCCGAGAACGCACTTCCGCACTCGCATAATAATAATAGATGAACGACTGCATGATTCCAATCAGGACAATGAGTGCAAACTGCGCCACAACAAACTGCATCAGCAATGCCCCTAACACATCCCTTGATGTTTCTCCCGGCATAACGTCATAGATCTGGACAATATCATCGATCCCATTTCTGAAATCCATGCACACACTAAATCCCAAAATGCCGATCACAATCAGTGCGACCCACTGCCAATATATAACCTTCGCATATTTACTTTCCAGAACACCTTCCCGGACTTTGTCGATTTTGTCCTTAACCCAGGCAGATTCACACATATAGTGCAGCATTACGAGAGCAATCAGCGAGCACATCATTTCAATCTGCATACCGTTTGTATGCCAGCTGCTGACAGGACTCCACCATTTGACCCCGGCTTCCGGGAAAAGCCACTGCATCATGCCAAATACCAGAAGAATATGTAACAGTTGCACACCGAACGTTGCCAGTGCGACCCAAAGTGGTCTGTGGTTGCCGGCCTTCTTTGCTTTTGCATAGAGCAGTCCTGCCACAAATCCTAAAAGAATTCTCGGAACCAGACACAATAAGACACTCTGCATCGGCTTCTCGCTCCGGACCGGTGAAAACATAAGATCCACGTATGTGGCTTCCTTCGTCACGATCGTGGCTTTCCACATGCCGGTCAGGCCAAAAATGATGCCGGCAACACTTCCCTCCCACGGACCAAGCAGATAAGCAGTCGCCAATACAACCAACGACACAAATGTAATTGAGATATAATCCAGCCGGATATATCCCCATGCGGAAAAAGCCAGCGTAATCTCCAATGCGATCAGTGCCGCCAATTCATAATAATATAAAATTCCCCTACGTTTTTTCTCTTCCAAGTAAATCCGCTTCCTTATTTACTATTCGACAATAGCCTCCACCACTTATAAAGTGGCGCAGGCTACCCAGTCGTTAATTTTACTATATCAACTTCGCAATCCATCGTCAAGTTTTCTTTCCCTCATCGGTCAATGAAACATTTCGGCTAATGGTCTCTTAAATCCTTTTTCTTAAGCAATGCAGAAGTATCGAGTGTCACTTCCTCCTGCTTCTTTTTCCTCTTTGAAGTCTTTTTGTTTGAAGTTTTCCTGGCCTGTTCTGCCACATTCTCAGTTGCCTTCACGCCCTGAGCCTGCTGCACGTCAGCCTTACCGGCAGCATCGGCATGCTGCGCACCGGAGATGCCCTCTGCACCCGGCATGTATTTTCTCTTTTCAGCCATCATAGCAGCCTTGTTCTTGTGCGCCATCCGACGGCTCTTTACCAAACGATACAGCCGGCTGTCCTGTGGCACGAACGCGAATCTTCGCATCGCCACATCCAGAAGAAACCACACGATTGCAAGGATCAGAAGCCACTTCGACAGATCATATGCGGCTCGGGAAGTCGTCTTTAATTTCTTCCAGAACGAATCTTTCGGCGTTATCACCCTGCCGTACCGGTTCATAAAGCTTAAGAAGCTCTCATTGTCCGCCGCAAACTTATACTCATCCGAATACTGTGCAACCGCTGCTGTGGTGATCGCATTTTTCAGTTCGCCGTCATCACTTCTTCGCACACTTAAGTTATAGATTCCCGGGATATCCGTATCAAGTTTTGCCTCGTACTCTCCCGGTGCGCGTGCCGAAAGCTTAACCGTATGTGTCTGACCGTCCGGATCGGTGTAGACCGCCTCGACACTCGTGCGCTCCTTGTAATCCTGCGCCTTATACCGGATCGTTGTCACCTCGCCGCTCGTCTCCACCTCAAGGGAATCATCCCCCAGCGATGCATTTCCGGCGCTGTAATCAATGATGCGTTTCCAAAGCTGCACATAATCTTCCTCATTCGCAAAACCGGAAGTCCAGGTGTTGGTCACATCCGTATTCCATGCCACCGTATGTCCAAGTCCGTACTGCATTACGGAAAGGATCGGATCGTCCTTGTCCGAAGCCAGCAGCACATTTGCCGCATTCTTCGGCGTGGCACTGATATATCCTTTGATCGTCGGCCAGCCGCCCGCAAACAGATTCTTTGTGATCGCATTGGACGAATTGACCGCAAGCGAAAAAGTTCCGTTCTGTATATAAGTTTCCCCGCTTAAGAGCACTTCCTGCGCGAAGATCTTTGGCATATCTGTTCCGTTATCGCAATAATAGTAACGGCCGCCGCAGCCTTGTGCGATTGTCCTAAGCAGCGACTGATCGGAATCCGTTCCCACCGCTACCGTCGAAAGCGTGACGCCTTTGTCCGCGTAATCCTTTATGATGCCTGCAAAATTGCGGTCCTCGCCCTGTCCGTCGGTTAACAGTACCACATGTTTGATGTCTGCATCACATTTTACGATTTCAGTTAATGCCGCATTTAAAGCGGGCTTGATCATGGTTCCTCCACCGTCCGAAACACTCTCGATCGCCTTGTGGATGGCATCTTTATCCTCCACTTTCGTGATCGGCAGCTGCCAGTTGTACCGGTCATCAAACGTGACCTCGCCAACATAGTCATTCTCCGTCAGTTCATCCACCGCATGATTGGCAGCCGTGATCGCAAGATCCAGATTCGTCACCCCGGAATCCACATCTTCTTCCATGGACATACTGCCGGAATGGTCGATGACCATCACCATCGCAAGCGACGGCACCTCATTCGTGCTGCGCGGCATCATGTCAACCGGCAGAATGGTCTCCAGTGCCGTATCCCGGTACAGTCCGAGCCCAAAGCTCTCCTTGCCGCCGGTTGCGACCAACCCGCAGCCGTAATCTTTGACATACGTGTCCAGATTCCCGACAAAAGCCTCCGGCAGATCATCGTAATGTACATTTTCGAGAATCACACTCTTGTACTTAAGCAGTCCCTCGAGTGTCGTCGGCGCGCCCCCTGCCGGAACGACCGTATAGTTACAGCCCGCACTGTCGAGAAGCGCCGCAAAATTCGTTGAATCTTCCTTCACGCCGCACACGACAAGGATCTTCGGCATCGCATCGATAACCGAATAGGCGTTATACGCATTATTCTCTTCGCATGTATCGCCTTTGGCATTCACCTTGACCGTAAAGCTCTCAATATTTTCACCGGATACTTTCTGCTTTAATACAAACGAATTGTTGCCCTTGTTCAGATGGACCGACGTAACAGACTTCTTCTTGTCGCTCATCCAGATCTCCAGATCCGCATCCGTCTCGTAGTTGCTCATCACGGTGACCGTCATGGAGTACGCATCGCCCGCATACAGGTAACTCGGCATCTCGACATTGTCAATATAGGCATCCTTGCCCTGCGTGGTATCGTAAACGACCGAAAGCAGCTCCACGCCGCGCGATACGACCGCAGAAGCCGTACTATCGATATGGCCGCGCGTCTGTCGTCCGTCCGTGAGGATCACGATGCGCCCCGCGCTGCCTTCCGGGATCATAGAGAGGCCTCTGGACACCGCCTCTTCGACATTCGTTGCCGTCTTATCCGGTGTCGAAAGAATTCCGGAATAATGTTTCTCCCTCGTCACGAACTGCTCCACCATCGGCTTCTTGCCAAAGGTCACGATTCCATACTGATTGCCTTTCGGCATCTTCTGAATTGCATCCGCGATGTAGGAATCCATATCGGACAGGTTCGTCTCGTTGCTCGTCGATGCATCGACCAGAAAAATCGTGGTGTTTAAATCCGCTCTCTTCGGAATCGAAATCCCGATTGCAGCGAGAACAAGAAGCACCAGACCGGCCAATCTTACGCCAAGATAGAATTTGCCCCGATAGCGCATCTGCTTTACATAAACGATCCATTCAAGGATCAAAAGCAGGATTACAAGAAGAATGACAAGACTTCTGAGCGACTTTCTTGTCATTCCGCCCTGTGTCGTCACGCCATCCCCGCTTGATGCCGCCGTAACCGATGCATCGGACTGTGTGCCCGTTGCAAAACGCACCACATATGCTTCCTTCTTATCGCCTGCCTCAACCGTAAAAAGTCCCGCCGTATCGGTCGCTGCGGAAAGTGTGCTGACATCCACATCCGACTGCGGATGGTAGACCATTTTCTCACCTGCCACATACACATTCTGTGCCAGAAGCGAACTGTCATTTAAGAAGCTGAGCGCATTTGCCATATAGACCGGGAACTCCGCCTGCAGCGGAAAATCCGACTCACGGATATCAAAACCCACAACCACGACACGCACGCCGTCATGCTCGCCGTAATAACCGGCACATTTCTTGCCTGCCCACAGGAAACCGGTCGCCCATTCCGGCACATCATACGTGTAGGTCTCGTTGACGCCGACCGAAAAATCCTTGATTCCGGATGTAATCTCTGTATCCGACACCGTTAATGCGATATGTTCTTCCTTGCCTGTCGCATCCGACGGATCCGCAAATACCATCCTGCTTAACGCATCCTCCTGCAGATCGGCAGTTCCTGCATCATAGATGCGCACCCTTGTATCATCCTCTTCGAGTGTGTTCTCACGTTCCGCACGCACCAGACTCTCGCCACTGATCGCCTCATAGGCTTTCTCGATGTACGTATTGCCTTTTCCGATCAATACGGCATCATACTGTGCCGCCTGATCCTCGATCGCATATGTGACATTGTCCTGCGCAAGCGAATCCTTCGCCTCACTTCCCGCGAAACGAATCGCAGAGATCTCACTTTTGAGCGGCTTGCCATCCCACTTGATGTCCTCAAACAGAACCGTATAACTTTCCCCGGCAGGAACCGTCACATTTCGCACACTAAGAGGGATATCCTTCTCATACAGCGTGATCTCAAGTGACGCTTCTTTGTCGCTGTAATTTGTCAGCCCCGCCGCTGCCTGATAACCGTTCTCATCCTTCGCGCAGGAGAGAAAATCATTCGCCACATTCTCAGCAGCCTCACCCATCACACAGATATTCGCATGAAACCTCTGCACCAGAGTATCCGCATCCGCCGCACCGATGCCATCCGTATAAACGAGAACCGATGTCTTCTTCCCATCCTCCTGCTGCGCAGCAAGTGAATCCACCGTATCTTCCACATCAGAAAGCGAACCGTCCGCATCGCTGCAGGTCACCCCGTCGAGTGCCTGCGTAAGCTGCCTGCTGTCCGTTGCACCTACCGCAAGAAGCTCCGTCTTATTCTCATGTGTCGTCACAATGGAAAACGTACTTCCCGAGGAATCGGCGATCTGCTGCTTCATCGCATCCACCGCGCGTTCCAGTCTGGACTTGCCGCCCGCGTCCACGTTCTGCATGCTGCCGCTCGTATCAAGAACCATGATCACATTGGCATTCGAATTTCCCTTACGGTTCATGTATGGTGTCATTAACGCGAGCACCAGAAGCAATGCGACAACGATCTGTAAATACATCAGAATATTGTGCAGGAATTTCTCTAAAAATGTCTTCGACTGTCGGTTGACAAAAAGCTTATTCCACAACAGGTTCGAAGAAATCTTCGTATCTTTCCCTTTGGGAACAAGCAGATAAAAAATGATGATGATTGGTACCGCAAGCAGGAACGCAAGCGGCCATAAACTCTCAAATGTCATATAATACCCTCAAATCTTCATAGATCAGCTTCTTGTGATCCCGCGTCGTGTCACACAGCACATACGCGCCACCACCGGATGCACACCCTTTCTTCAGCCGTCCGGTCAAAGCAAAAAGTTCCTTTTCGTATGCTTCGATTGCCTGCGCATCCATCGTGACACGAAGCTTATCCTCCGTCTCCATATCAATAAGATTTCTTGTTCCTTCCATATCGATATGAAGCTCCTCACCGCAAAGCGTCTGCAGCATAACCGGACGCTGCTTGCGGTACCGGAGATACTGCAACATCTTCTCGTACGAACGATCCTCTTCTTCCAAAAGAGGCTCCTGTAAAAAGTCGCTGATCACGACCGTAACCCCCGCTCCGGTCAGCGGAATCTTTCGCACGGATGAAAGCAGTTCACTCTCCCCGCCAAACGTCCGGTTTTCCAGCCAGTGGATTACGCGAGAGAAACTTTTCTTTCCGCCTCCGACCGACAGCGGTCGCATAAGCTCCGCCGTATCGACCAGTACCACCCGGTCCATATTCGCCAAAGCGATATATGCCACCACAGCTGCCAGCATCGTGGCGAGTTCGGATTTTTTGTGTTCTCCGTACTCCATCGAGGCGCTCGTATCGAGAAGGATCGTAACATAGGCTTCCTTCTCCTCCATATACTCCCGGATATACATGCGGTCCAGTCTTGCATACACATTCCAATCAAGGCGTCTTAGATCGTCGCCCGGCATGTACTCACGGAAATCCGAAAACTCTGCGGACACACCTTTTTGTACCGACTTGCGGTTTCCGGACATATTCCTATTGCTTTTATGCGTCATCGCAAGCGTAAGCTGCGACAGCGTATTGTAAAACTCTGAATCAAACATTGTTCCTCTCCCCAAATGCCCGCATCTGCATCTTTTCCGAAACAGCTACCGCGCCAGCTTTGTCAATCAAAAAACTTTGAATCAGCCTTACAACAACTGCTCGATGATTGCATCCTCTGTCACACCCTCGGAGATGGCATCGAAACTTAACAAAATACGGTGGCGCAGTACCGGATAGGCCACGCTTTTCACATCCTCGAACGCCACATTAAAACGTCCTTCCATGAACGCACGCGCACGCGCCGTACGGATGATCGCCTGCGCCGCACGCGGGCTTGCGCCCTCTCTGATATACGGATTCTCCTTGTGTGTTGCCATCACAAGATCCAGAATATAATCCATGACCGCATCCGCGATCGGAATCTGTGTAACAAGACTTCTTGCAGTCAGAAGCTCCTCCCCGCTCATGATCGAAGTGATGACAGGCTTGTCTGTACCCTCGGTCAGATTGACAATTCCGCGCAGTTCCTCCTTATCCGGAAAAGGCACTAAGATCTTAAATAAGAATCGGTCCAGCTGTGCCTCCGGAAGCGGATAGGTTCCCTCCTGCTCGATCGGATTCTGTGTTGCAAGTACGAGAAACGGCTCCTCCAGCCTGTGGCTCTCGGTTCCGACCGTTACGGTGTGCTCCTGCATCGCCTCAAGTAAAGCAGACTGTGTCTTTGGTGTCGCACGGTTGATCTCATCGGCAAGTACCAGATTGGCAAAGATCGGTCCCTTCTCGAACCGGAAGCTGCTCCTTCCTTCTTCCTTTACCATAATGTTGGTTCCGGTGACATCGCTCGGCATCAGATCCGGTGTAAACTGGATACGCTTAAAAGACAGTGCCAGCACCTTACTGATCGTGCGCACGAGCATCGTCTTTCCAAGTCCCGGCATACCCTCCAGCAGAACATTTCCGCCTGCGAGCATCGCAAGCATAACCTGTCGGATGACTTCTTTTTGTCCGATGATGCCTTTGCCGATCTCCTGCTCACACTGTATGATTTTTTCCTGATAGCTTTCAAATTCTGTCATAGTTTCTCCTTTATTCACTCAGATTCTTAAAATAATCCTTGATCACATCTTCCATTCCGCTCGGATAACGTCCGGACGAGATTCCCTCATAGGCATCCTTCGTATAATCACTGATGACAGAGTCGAGGCTTACATGATCCCCTTCCCACACAAGTCCGTTCTGTGCGCGGTAGGAATCCCCGTTCTCGTCGCCGGTCTTGTTTCCGGTCAGATTTTCATCGTTTCCGACCGCATTCGGCACACTGACATAATCGTGTGTTCCACCGCCCTGTCCGGTTCCCCGTCCACTGCCATTGCCGGATCCGTTTCCGTTTCCATTTCCGTTTCCATTTCCATTTCCGTTCCCGGATCCATTTCCGTTTGAACCATCTCCGCTTCCGTTGCCCGAACCGTTTCCATTGTTATCTCCATCCGAGCCGTTGCCATCTCCGTTAGCGTTATTTCCATTCGATCCGTTTCCGTTGCTTCCGTTATTTCCGTCGCCGGAACTGCCATCGCCGGTACCGGGCGTTCCGTTGCTTCCACCGTTTGATGCACTCTGTGTGCCATTGCTTCCGGACGACTTCCCAGCTGCGTTCGCGGCCGCCTTGGCCAGTGCCTGAGCGATTGCCGCCTGCTGCTCCTTGCTCATCTGACTCGCAAGATTCGCCAGACTCTGGCTCGTCTGCTCCAGCTTAAATCCAAGCTTGTTCTTCGCCGCATCCAGTGCTTCCCTGCTGTCCGCGCGCGCCAATTCCTGCATGGAACGGTTTAAAGCCTCCTGTAACTCGGAAAGCTTCGCCTTCTGTTCATCCGTAAGCGTACTTGTATCCATCTGCTCCAAAGCATCGGCAAGCTCAGATAATTCCTTCTGTTTTTCCTTCGCCTCCTGATGGATTGCATGTCTCTGGCTTGCGATCTCTCGCGCCTGTGACGGAACGAAAGCCAGACCGCATGCAAGCCCAAGTGATAACGCCGCCGCGGTCAGATGCCTTTTGTCCGGAAGCAAACGGATACGGATCTCCTTTTTTTCGACCTTGCCCCGCAGCTTCTCTGCCGCATCCAGCCTCTGCATACAGGCAAACGCACTCTCATCTTCCATCTGCTCATACGCTGTCTGCACACGCTCCTGTAATCCGAAGGTATCGATCCGTCTCGCAGCCTCATGCATACCGACTCTCTTTACGATGGAATACACCAGTCCCGCAAGGAAAGCGACGAGTAACGCGATACCCGCGCACAGATGCACATAGTAAAACGGAATCCATATCGATGCCGCCTCAAGCACGATTGCAGCAACACCTGCACACGCCAGAACGCAGATGCAGGTATCGAGTGTCTTTGCCATATTTAATTTTCGTCTGCTCCGCCTGATCGCCTGCAGAAGATAATTTCGTTCATCCATTCGATTGCTCCGTTATTTGTGTCATCTGCTTTCCGGCAAGCTTCTTTGCTTTACGCTTTGATACCGGAGAGATCCGCTTCTTTGCGATCAGCAAAAACAGGAAAGAAACCGCAAGGAAAGCGATCGTTGAGAGGATCATCCACACCGATCCGGATGCGAGCCAGTTCAAAAGCGGTGACTTCGTCTGTCCGATGATATCCGCGATCCAGGATGCATCCGTCATGCTTTTTGCTACAAACTCCGTGATATAGACCACCGGATTCAACAAAAAGAATCCGATCATGTCTTTCTCGCTTTTTGCATAATCCGTCAGAATACAAATCAGATAGGCCGGAAGCGCCGTCACAACAAAGAATATGATATAGATTCCATAGGACACAATGACCGCTGTAATACTTTTGCGGCAGAATGAAGAACACATGATGCCGATGCTCGCTGCAAAAAGCGATACCAATAGTGCCACCGCGATAAACCAGAACAGATAACTCCATGACAGTCCTCCCACAACGAAGGTAAGCGCCATGACCGGAATACTTGCCACGACAAAAATCATCGCCTGTGCGACCGCCGTCATGACTTTGCCCATAATCATGGACCACGGAGTCATACTGGTTGTCATCATAATATCGAAGGTCTGACGCTCCTTCTCCCCGGATATGGCAGACGACGTGTGGATCGGAATGACCGCTCCGAGTATCACCCACTGCGCGATTGCAAGCACCGGGTACAGCCACACCATCTGGCTATAGACATTGCCGTCCGTAAACCGATTCTGACTCGTGATATATAACAGTGCGACAAAGAATACCAGCGCCATAATAAGTTCATACACAAACACTTCCACACACATCTTAAAGCTTCTCGCCTGTACTTTGACGTCCTTCTTAATGATTGGATTCAGCCGCATGTTCCGCACCTCCTGTCAACTCCATAAATAAGGATTCCAAATTGCCTTCCTGCTTGTGGAATCCTGTCACAAGCACCTGCTGTGCGATCATCTGTCCGATCATCTGCGCCACTTCCTGATCCGTCGTCTTGCAGGTCAGCTTTAACTCTTTCTCGCCGATCGAATCCACTGTAATTCCGACATGTTCCTTGGCGATACGCACCGCCGTCTCCATGCCTTCGGCCACATTTACGATCAGCTGGTCATGCCCGAACACACTCTCCATGACATCCTCGATCTTGCCGGCAGCCACCAGCTGTCCCTTGTTCATGATTCCGATACTGCTGCACATCTCGGAAAGCTCCGAGAGAATATGGGAACTGATCACGATCGTCTTACCCATGCTTTTGAGATTGAGGAGAAGCTCCTTCATCTCGACTCTCGCACGCGGATCCAGTCCGGAATTCGGTTCATCGAGAACGAGAAGTCCCGGGTTGTGGATAAGAGCACGCGCCACACACAGACGCTGCTTCATGCCGCGGGATAAGGTATCGACATACACCTCTTTTTTATCCGACAGATTGACCAGTTCCAGCAGATCGTCCGAGATCCGTGCGATCTCACGCGAGGTCATGCGGTACATTGATCCGTAGAAATCCATATATTCCTTTACTTTTAAGTTATCATACACCCCGAAGAAATCCGGCACATAGCCGATCTGCCGCTTGATCTCCTTAGGGTTTGCCAGTGCATCCACACCGTTGATACAGATGCTTCCGGCGGTCGGCGGCATCAGTCCGCACACCATGCGGATCGTCGTCGTCTTGCCGGCACCGTTCGGGCCGGCAAATCCGAATAAATCTCCCTGCGGCACATGCAGATTCAAATCGTTTACTGCAAGAAATTTGCCGTAATTCTTGTATAAATGACTAATTTGAAGCATGGCTGCCCTCCTGTTCCGCAATCGCATAGAAACAACTGTATGCGCGCTCGCTTTGTTCCGATGTGGCTTTGTGCATTCCCTGTTTGGTGATGCCGGTTGCCACAACATAATCTGCCTGATCCGCCGTATACTGTCTCGCATCCAACATACCAAGCATCAGTGCGGACATCACATCCTTGTCCGCAACCGTTGTCTTTGCTCCGTAATTGTAATAATCGACCAGCTTATCAAAAGCATCATCCAGATAAGCATCCGCCTGATTATAAACATACTTTTTATTCTTGATTGCATCTGCGATGTCCACCGTCTCACCGGCTTTCACATCCGTCAGAATCAGTATATAATCCGAGCTCTGTAAAGCCAGATAAGGGAAATCCTGATTGGTGTTGTTTGTCACACTTCCACTCTGTGCGTTGCTGTCAAGTACAACCTGATCCGTGTCGATCGATCCGATCGAAATTCCGCTTCCGAACGCCTTCATATATTCGCTCTCAAAGTTCGTTGCCGGATTGGCGCCAATACGGATCTCATCACCATCATACACAATATGGTTTATATACTTCGGTACCTTGCGGCTGGCTGTAACATATGTTGAGAATGCGCCTCCCGCATACATATAATTGTCATTTAACTTTGTTGTCCACTCTTTCGTACCGGAACGATACCCGAGCAGATACGTGTTCACATCCGGATCCGTCTCGCCGTCTGCCTGCTGCACCGATACAGAATACATCTTCGTTCCTCTTACCTGCATACCATTGCCGCACAGATAGACCAGTCCGACAAAGACCACGCCGAGGATCGGGATTCCCACCCAGTACCACTCGCTTCGTTTTGCCCTGCGCAGGATCAGGTAAAGGACCGGTCCTACCAGGATCGCATAAAGAAAGATCAAAACCTTAAGCGACGTAAAATTCACATCCGTAAACTGATGGTCGATCGCGCTCAGCGCGCGGCTTCCCGTATAAGCCCAACTGTCCTGATCCATATAGCTAGACGCTTTCAAAGAATTATACTGCACCTCATCATAAAGCGAGTAAACGATATTCTCGCTGCCACTTTGCACCTGCAGATCCGAAAGCGAGATGCCCAGCACCATCGCACACCCCTGTCCGATCTGGATATTCCATCCCGGATGCTCGGAGCTGAAATATCCGCTTGTGCCGCTGAAGGTGAACTCGGAATATGCCAGATCCTGCAGATTGACTCCATTGTTAACGTAAGTCGTATAATCTCCCTGATGCTTGTTAATAATCTTTGATGCCTCGTTCGGCGTTCCTGCCTCCGTCGTGGAAACATAAGCCAGATCAAGAAATCCCTTGGAAAAAGCAGAAATCATATCCGATCCCCTGCTTCCGGTCCCGATGATCAGCCATCCGCCCTGATTGACCCAGTCCTCGATTGCAGCGATCTGTTTCGAATCCAGAGCGCTCATATCATAATCATCGATGACAAGAAAATACAGACCGCTCAGGCTTTTTTTCAGATCACTCGAGGAGAGCTCGATGAGATTGATGCTGCGTTCCTTGTTATTCGCATAATAAGTCTGTCCCGGCATCTGCAGATAAGACAGCTTATCAAAGCTGTCCGACAATACGCCGACCGTTGTCTTCCCCGCCTTGTCCCCAAGGATTCCGGTGAGTTTGATCAGTTGCAACGCCTCACCCTTGTCGTCAAGAAACGTGAGGAAGGCCAGCCCTTTGGATGACGAATAATCGTCGAGCGGAACTGTTATCATATACTGCTTCTGTCCGTCCTGTGGCAAGGTCATCTTCGTATCAAACGCAGAGTATGCTTTTGCACCGCCTTCTACGTCGATCTGAAAACGGACTGTGCCGTCAAAATCTTCTCCTTTATTGGAAACGGTAATCTGAAATGTACCTGACGTGCTGTCCTGCTTGAGCAGGGTTGCCTCTCCTGTGAATTGCTGCGTCTCATCCGCATGCACACTTACCGGCTTTAAAAATAAACCAAATGTAAGCAGACAAATACATATGAGTGCCGCAGCGGTCAATCGTTTGGTCATAACTTCCTCCTTCTACAACTTGCATGTCTTGCTGATTATTACTATAGCATAAGTGAAGGTGAAAGGTCTTTTAAGAATTGCTATAATTTTTTTAAGATTCTATGAATATACATAAGTCCGTATAAAAATAAGGGCATCTGACGACGCCCATTCGCTCCACGCCAAATTCTGACGCAATTACCTATTATTTGAGTTTACCGTACTCTTCATCCGTCACCGGCTCACACCACTCGGTCGAGTTCTCCTCGCCCGGCACCTCAACTGCCAGATGTGAGAACCAGCTGTCCAAAGCTGCACCGTGCCAGTGCTTAACTTCTGCCGGAATATTGATGCAGTCGCCCGGATGTAATTCGATTGCTTCTTTGCCCTCTTCCTGATAGTAGCCGCGTCCCGCTACACACACAAGAATCTGTCCTCCTCCGCTTTTGGCATGATGGATGTGCCAGTTGTTGCGGCATCCCGGCTCAAATGTCACATTAAAGATACCAACCTGACTGGTCGATACCGGAGCAAGATAACTCTGTCCGATAAAATACTGTGCGAATCCATCGTTCGGCTGTCCGATCGGGAATACCATGGACTTTGCGTGTGTGCGCATTGCCTCATCCTCGTATGGGAGGTCTCCCTCATTTAATGTCCAGACTTCCTTTGCAAGGTTAAAGACGGCCCATGCCTTCGGCCATCCTGCATAGAATCCGACATGTGTGATGATTGCTGCAATCTCTTTTTGTGTGACACCGTGATCCTTGGCATTCTGCAGATGGAACTTGAGGGAAGAATCCGTGATTCCCTGTGCCATCAAAGCAACAATGGTAATGATACTTCTTGTCTTTACATCAATGTCCTCATTGTTCCAGTTCTCGCCGAATAATACATCATCGTTAAAATGCGCAAACTGTGGGGCGAACTCGCCCAATGCGTTACGTCCTGCTGTCTGTGTGATCTTTGCCATAATCTTATACACTCCTTTTCTTTCATTGCTGCAATCCTCATCCACGAATTGCCATCCATCTGTTATTCTTATGTGCCTTAATGTTTCTTCTTACAGAGTTGCTACCCAGTTCTCGATCATCTGCTTATTTGCATTATTAAGTACCTTTCCTTCTACGATTGTTGCACCAGGTGCAGACGGCTCAAGTTCCTTTACGGTATTGCCGAATCCGCTTCCGCCGGATGTCGCAAACAATACGATCTTCTTGCCGGAGAAATCATATTTCTCCAGAAATGTGTTAATAATCGTCGGAGCCACATACCACCAGATTGGAAATCCGATCAGGATCTCGTCATAATCGCCAACCTTTGCATCCGTATCGGTCATCTCCGGGCGGATCTTCTTATCCTTCATTTCGATCGTGCTTCTCGCATTCTGATCCATCCAGTTTAAATCTGCCTTTGTATATAATTCCTTTGGTGTGATTTCATACAGATCTGCTCCCGCAGCCTCTGCGACCATTTCTGCGACTTTTCTTGTCACGCCGCTTGCACTAAAATACGCTACCAATCTCTTACTCATTTTGCTTCCTCCTTTGTCATTTATCATCACAAAAATAAGCATGCAGGTCATTTCATTTCTATGACCTACATGCCTATTATAGATTTCTTCATTTGATTATGTCTATTACTTATATTGTATTGTTCATTATGCCTGAAAAGCATTGATTTCCTCAATCATCCTGCTGACGGCTCCCGAATGCGGAAGGTTCCGCTTCCATGCGATCACCGTATCCGTATTGATCGGTGGATCCAGCTTCCTCTGTACCAGAAGATCTTCTCTCCAGTATTTGGCAGCACCTTCAATCGAGACCGGATATGCAAGTCCCTGCATCGCAAAAACACCGGCATTCGTCCCAAGGTTGCTCGTATATGCCACATTCAGCTTCTCGAAGTCCTTGCCAAACCAATTGGCAAGTTCGCTCTGAACGCCAGATCTCTCCGGCAGGATCAGCGGCAATCCGAGCAGATCTTCCTTACAGACCTCCGCTTTCTTCGCCAACGGATCATCCGGACACATACCGACCACCCAATGGTCACTGTTTGCAATACGAATGTAATCCAAACCTTCCGTATCGATCGGTTCCATAAAAAGGCCGATATCAACAAGGCCTTTGTTCATCATCTCATAGACTTTATCGGCAGTCCCGGTATGGACGGCGATCTGCACGCGCGGATACTTTTTCTTGTAAGTTCCGCAGATCTGCGCCATAATCTCAACCGCAGCAAACTCGCCACAGCCGATCGTGATCGTTCCCTCCACGGAATCTTCGTTTCCCTTGAACTCATCTATGATCTTATCCTCAAGATCAAGAAGTTCCAATGCCCTGCGCTTCAACAGAAGTCCGTCCTCCGTGAGCGTGATACTGTGTCCGCCACGGTGAAACAAAATCGTTCCCAGTTCTTCTTCCAAAGACTTGAGCTGCCTTGAGAGAGTTGGCTGTGTAATATGAAGCTGGTCGGCAGCCTTCGTGAAACTCTGTTCTTTTGCTACCGTCAAAAAATAGCGTAACACTCTTAACTCCATCACCTGTCATCCTTTCCTATCTGATTACCTTATCATATTTTACACAAAAAAGAAACGGACCGCCTGCCTTGCGACATGCGATCCAACAACCTTCATTTCTATATTATTTTTATTGGTTCAGGCTCTGTGCAAAAAGCACATTGCGATACTTACTCAGCACCTTGAGAAGCAGGCTTCCAAGTATGCATACCGAAATGATCTCACCGATTCCGACGGTTACCACATTAAACGGGATTGACCAGTCGATTCCCTTATAGATCGTCTTGAATCCGTAACCGTAACGAAGCACAAACGGTACGATGACTATATTGGCAATTACCGGCGGTAAGGTACATGCAAACTTGTGCTTGCGTAAGAGATAGGTTCCTACCGCACCGATCAAAGTCGCAAGGCTTCCGAAGATGATGTCCCAGATAATGGCTCCGGTCATCAGATTGGCGATCAGGCATCCGATCCACAGGCCCGGAATGGCTGCCGGTGTAAAAAACGGAAGGATGCAAAGCGCCTCCGAGAAACGAATCTGGATACTGTACGATGAGAGGCCAAGCGCGTTGGCAAGCATCGTAAGCACCACATAGAGAGCGGCGATCATCGCTCCCTGAACAATAAATACAACACCTTTGTTTTTCATATTCTTTTGTCTCCTTTAGTTTTGTTTTCTGTCAGGAAGGTTTCGAACTGACATAACTGCTTTTGCAGCAAGAAATACTTTACGCGCCAGTCTCCCATTTGTCAAGAGTCTAGCGCGTAATTACGACACATCTTATACTTTTTTCTTAATCCTCAGTCTCCACCATCGGAATGTATTCGTACCGCGGAATAAAATCGTCTTTGCCGTACAATTCATTGTACTGTGCAAACGTCCGGTCCATCACATTTGCGATCCGATCTTCCTGCGCTTCAAAAAGAATGATCAGGTACTGCATCGAACTGAATCTGGTGCAGACATCCACTTTACGGATTTTCTCACGGATGGCATTCTCCATGCATCCTAAAGCTTCCTCAATATGCTCAATATACATCATGCGATCCGGAAACGTCTCCATCGTAACCATGACAAGGTAACACTTATGGCGATACCGCTCTCCAAGACTGTTGACATACTCATAAACTTTTGCAAATGCGCGGTAATCCAGATCCAGCGCGCCGCTATAGCTTCCGCTTTGCCGAAGCGCCTTCGCGACGAGTTCGAGATCCTTTCCCGTGCCGGACATCCCATGGTCAAGCTGCATCTCATGATAGAACATGTAATTTCCCTTACCGTTCTGTTTCACAAAATACAATGCTTTATCCGCTTCCCTGTAGCATTTTTCAAACGTTGCCCCATTGGTACTCAGGCTCATTCCTGCAGACAGATCCGCGCAGCGCAGCTCGACATCATCTTCTTTTGCCTTAGCGAATTCAAAGAAAATGTGTTTGACACATGCATGGATCTCATCCTTCGAATAATCCGGAAGAAACAGCAGAAATTCATCCCCGCCAAGACGGCAGGCAATAGAATTGTCTCCCGCATCCTTTAGTATATTACCAAGTAATTTGAGTGCGCGGTCACCTGCTTTGTGTCCGTACACATCATTTAGCTTCTTCAGATTGTCCATATCCACAAATACCAGTCCGCCATCATGCTCCTGCATCATCTGTGCGATCAGTATCTCACCCTTGCTGCGCACCGGAAGTCCCGTAAGGAAGTCATAACTGTCACTATCCTCCTGGCTTTGCATCGTGCTCATAATATCGGAGATAAATTTCGTTGTCTCGGATTCGTAATGATCCATTTTGCTTTCCCCGATCGGCTCGGCAGGCAGCAACGCCGTATCCACCTTGCCCTCACGGATCAGACGGACAAACAGTTGTGCGATAACCGGATCAAACTGCGTTCCGCTGCAGCTTTCAAGTTCCTCGATGATCTTCTCCTTCTCTAACGCATTGCGATAAATGCGCTTGGAATTCATCGCATCATAACTGTCAGCCACCGCCACGATACGCGCTTCGATCGGAATCTCTTCCCCGGCAATTCCCTCCGGATAACCGGTTCCGTCATAACGCTCGTGATGATAATGTGCCACATCCGCCACATGTTCGATCAATGTAATATCTTTCAAAATATTCGCACCGATCAGCGTGTGTCTCTGAATGATCGCATATTCCTCCTCGATCAGTCTGGTCGGTTTATTGACAATGGAATCCGGAATCCCGATCATACCGACATCATGCATATAAGCAGCATTGCGCAGATTGTTGATTCTCTTGTCATCCCAGCCGAGTGCACCTGCGATCAATGCAGAATAATCTGCCACTCTCTGGGAATGTCCCTTTGTATATACATTCTTTGTCTCGACGGTTACAGAAAGCGTCTTGATCGTTTGCAGCGAAATGCGCTCTGTCTGTCTCCTTCGGCTCTCAAGCTCCTTTTTCTGGCGGAGCCGTTCCAGATTACGCACACTGCGAACGGTTCGGATGAGATTGAGGGAAAGCAGGATAACCAGTCCTATTCCGATAAAAAGCCCGGAGATTGTCACTACAAAATAAACCGATACCATCTCGATCAAAGCGGACACCAGTGCGATCACAAGTCCGGCCAGTGCCAGATGATAGTCTCTCAATCCGCCGTGAAGCATATCTCTTATAAATGTGACAAAGATTGCCACAAAGGTCACCGACAGTACCACATTTGAAACCGGCAGTGTCTCGATAAAATCCGCCTTACCGGTAAGCTGCAGTGTTACCGACACAACAAAGTTGATACACGCTGCAAGTTCAATCCATCGGTAAATCCTGTGATACCGGCTTTTCTGCACAGTATCCACATACAAAAGGATTCCGAGCGGACAGATCATAACGATGATAAAACAAAGTGCCGCAAGGATCGAAACATTCGGAATCCATAGTTGTCTCAGCTTCGACTCCCCGATCATCCATGTTGCACCCATTAGCATGCACCAGCCCAGATACTCAATATCAAACTTTGTCCTATAGGTAATGCGAAGGGCAAAACTGAACAGGATCGTTATAATTCCCGTAAACAAAATAAACAGTGCGATCAGGCTTTCCATTCCGTTACTGCGGAAAATAAATGCCCATATATCCGCTTTGTCACCGGAATACACCGGATTCACAACGCCGGAATAGTTTGCGGTATTGGAAGTCAGTTCAATTTTAAGCTCTCTTCCTGCATCTCTTGTATAAGTCGGGCAAAACACATACCGACTGGCTGAATCTTTGCCGAATGGTCTTGTATTTGCCGTATCATATTCCGTGCGTAGTTTTCCGTCCACATAGAAACGAACACTTTGCAGCGAGGAACGGATTGCGATCGAAGTATCCTTATAATTATTCGGAAACGTTGTAACAATCGTCATTGTTTCTCCGGCCGGTACCTCATACTTTCCCGGGACTGCAATTTTCTCCTGTGTTCCGTCCTCTTTCTCCCACATAAAGGTTCCGTGGTATTTCAGATTTTTCTCCTGTGAAGTCTCTGCACACTCGCTTGGATACACAATTTCCGCCGCAATAAATACAACCAGGATTGCTATCATTGCAATATAAAATATAATTCTTGGTATCCTTCCATTCGCATACATTTCTCTACGTTCCATAGCTAATTCTTCTCCTACTCGGACATGCTTCTTTGCTCGATCAGACACCACCTGTCTATACATGCAGCATCATTTTTCTCTCTACTGACGAATATAAATTCCCTGTGATTCTATGAAATCATCCATCTCTTCTAAGGCTTCCGTTGCCCAGCCTTCACTCTTCGGTCCCTGATTCGTTTTCTCCTTTTCCACCTGATTCTTCTTGTTTTTCTCTTCCATACGGTGCTCTCCCTTCTACGTCATATCCCCTTAAATTTCTAAAAGTATATCATTAAGCTGTCTCTTATACACATCTGACGCTGCCGACGATCTTACGC
>URQG01000008.1 GCA_900549895.1 uncultured Lachnobacterium sp. | reverse complement strand
GAAGGATTCCGAGGAAAAGGATTCCAAGGAAAAGGATTCCAAGGACAAAGGCCTTTTTGGCAAGAAAAAGAAGAAAGACAAAAAGGATGAGCAGATCGAAGATTTAAACGATCGTCTCAGACGCCAGATGGCTGAGTTTGATAACTTCCGTAAGCGTTCCGAGAAAGAAAAGTCCCAGATGTTTGACATGGGAGCAAGATCCATTATCGAGAAAGTACTTCCGGTTGTGGATAATTTTGAGAGAGGCCTTGCAGCAGTGCCGGAGGATCAGAAGGATGACGCTTTTGTGACCGGTATGGATAAAGTATATAAGCAGCTGATGACCGAGTTTGATTCCATTGGAGTGAAACCGATCGAAGCACTCGGACAGGAATTCAATCCGGATCTTCACAATGCGGTGATGCAGGTGGAGAGTGATGAATATGAACCGGGTGTCGTTGCACAGGAGCTGCAAAAGGGTTACATGTACAAAGATACGGTAGTCCGTCACAGTATGGTCGCTGTGGTAAGCGAATAACGCTTTTTCCCATCTGATGGATGGTAAAAATAAAATTGTTAACAAAATAATGAATTGATAAATATAGGAGGAAAAGAAAATGGGCAAGATTATTGGTATTGACTTAGGAACAACCAACAGCTGTGTAGCTGTTATGGAAGGTGGAAAACCTACCGTTATCGCAAACCAGGAAGGTGCAAGAACAACACCGTCCGTTGTAGCATTCACAAAGACAGGAGAGCGTCTCATCGGTGAGCCTGCAAAGCGTCAGGCTGTTACAAATGCTGAGAAGACAATTTCTTCTATCAAGAGACATATGGGTACTGATTACAAAGTAACAATTGATGATAAGCAGTACAGCCCACAGCAGATTTCTGCTATGGTACTTCAGAAATTAAAGGCAGATGCAGAGGGATACCTCGGTGAGAAAGTGACAGAGGCTGTTATCACAGTACCTGCATACTTCAACGATGCCCAGCGTCAGGCAACAAAGGATGCCGGTAAGATCGCAGGACTTGATGTAAAGCGTATCATCAACGAGCCTACCGCAGCAGCACTTGCATATGGTCTTGACAACGAGAAGGAACAGAAGATCATGGTATACGACCTTGGTGGTGGTACATTCGATGTATCAATCATTGAGATTGGTGACGGTGTCATCGAAGTATTATCTACAAACGGTGATACACATCTTGGTGGTGATGATTTTGATAACAAGATCACACAGTGGATGATCGATGAGTTCAAGAAGGCTGAGGGTGTTGATCTCTCAACCGATAAGATGGCTTTACAGAGATTAAAAGAAGCTGCAGAGAAGGCTAAGAAGGAGCTTTCTTCCGCAACAACAACCAACATCAACTTACCATTCATTACCGCTACTGCCGAGGGACCGAAGCATTTCGATATGAACCTCACCAGAGCTAAATTTGATGAATTGACACATGATCTCGTAGAGAGAACAGCAATCCCTGTTCAGAACGCTATGAGAGATGCCGGACTTACAAACGCTGATCTCGGTCAGGTTCTGTTAGTCGGTGGTTCTACACGTATCCCGGCTGTACAGGATAAGGTAAGACAGTTAACCGGCAAGGAACCAAGTAAGTCATTAAACCCTGATGAGTGTGTAGCAATCGGTGCTTCTATCCAGGGTGGTAAATTAGCAGGCGATGCCGGTGCAGGCGAAGTTCTTCTTCTTGATGTAACTCCACTTTCACTCTCTATCGAGACTATGGGTGGTGTCGCTACAAGACTGATCGAGAGAAATACGACGATTCCTACAAGAAAGAGTCAGATTTTCTCTACCGCGGCTGATAACCAGACTGCAGTTGATATCAACGTTGTACAGGGTGAGAGACAGTTCGCCCGCGATAATAAATCACTTGGACAGTTCAGACTTGATGGTATCCCACCAGCACGTCGTGGAGTTCCACAGATTGAGGTTACATTCGATATCGATGCAAATGGTATCGTAAATGTTTCTGCAAAGGATCTTGGAACAGGAAAAGAGCAGCACATCACAATCACAGCAGGATCTAATATGTCTGATGATGAGATTGATAAGGCTGTTAAAGAGGCTGCTGAGTTTGAGGCACAGGATAAGAAGAGAAAAGAAGCAATCGATGCAAGAAATGATGCTGAGAGCTTTGTATTCCAGACAGAGGATGCATTAAAGCAGGTTGGCGAGCAGGTCGATCCGGCAGATAAGTCTGCAGTTGAGGCTGATCTTGCAGCTGTTAAGTCTTTCCTTGAGGCTCATCCGGAAGCTGACCAGATGACAGATGCTGATGTTGCTGAGTTAAAGGCAGCACAGGAGAAACTGACAGAGAGTGCACAGAAGGTATTTGCCAAGATGTATGAGCAGGCTCAGGCAGCGCAGGGAGCACAGGGCGCAGCAGGCCCGAACCCTAATATGGGCGGTGCAGCAGGAGCCGGTCCTGATATGAATGCAGGAGCATCACAGGGAGCCGATGATGATGTCATCGATGCTGACTTCAAGGAAGTTTAATCAAAAGTAATCAATAAAAGTATATGGGGTTTTCGGTTCTGCCGAAAACCCTATGTGCGGATATAAGGGTTTAATATTATGGCAGAGAAAAGAGATTATTATGAGGTGTTAGGAATTCCTAAGACCGCAACGGAAGCTGAGATTAAGAAAGCGTTCCGTACAACCGCAAAGAAGTATCATCCGGATATGCATCCGGGTGACAAAGAGTGCGAGGAAAAGTTTAAAGAAGCACAGGAAGCCTATGCGGTACTCAGTGATCCGGATAAGAGACGCCAGTATGATCAGTTCGGTCATGCGGCTTTTGACGGAAGTGCCGGCGGAGGCGGATTCGATTTCTCCGGAATGGATATGGGTGACATCTTTGGAGATATTTTTGGAGATTTCTTCGGAGGAGGATCGAGACGCGGACCGAGCAATGGACCGGCAAAAGGCGCCAATGTTCGTCTGAGCGTCCGGATTACGTTTGAGGAAGCTGTCTTTGGATGTTCCAAGGAACTGGAATTTTCATATAAGGAAGCATGTTCGACCTGTCACGGAAACGGAGCAAAGCCGGGTACATCACCGGAAACCTGCAGCAAGTGTGGAGGTAAAGGTAAAGTCGTTTATTCGCAGCAGTCTCTGTTTGGCATGATGCAGAATGTGCAGACTTGTCCGGACTGTCAGGGAAGCGGTAAAGTTGTTAAGGAGAAATGCCCGAACTGCCGCGGAACGGGATATATTGCGAAGAAAGTCAAGAAAACGGTTGAGATTCCAGCCGGTATCGATAACGGACAGTGCGTTCGTGTGCGTGATTACGGTGAACCGGGTGTCAACGGCGGACCGAGAGGTGATCTCCTTGTAGAGGTAATCGTATCGAGAAATCCGGCATTTGAGCGTCAGGATATGAATATCTTCTCAAATGCCTCGATCAGCTTTGGTATTGCTGCACTTGGCGGTGATATCCGCATTAAGACGGTCGATGGTGATATTATTTATACGGTAGCACCGGGAACCCAGAGCGGAACAAGAATCCGGCTGAAGGGCAAAGGTGTTCCTTCCATCCGTAATAAGGCGGTACGAGGTGACCATTACGTAACCCTGATCGTAAATACACCGACGGGACTCAGTAAGGAAGCCAAGGAGGCGCTCCGTCGCTTCGATGAACTGACCGGTGGCTCACTGAACAAAGAGGGCGGTGCAGCAACGGGCGGCAAGGAGAAGAAGAAAGGCTTCATGGATAAGATCAAAGAATCTTTAGATGATTTATAAGAGAACATATAACCTGCAGAGAATATTCTGCAGGTTTTGTCTTTGTTTGCACATCTGCTATTTTATGCAAATTCACTATTTACTTTATACCACCAAATGTTGTATTATGAGCCTGGTAGTGAAAAATCTGCGCCTACATATAGATAAATGTGAAGGCAATGCTGTGTGGATAAAGTATGGTACGGAGGAGTTGTGCGGATGACATTTGAAAATGAACGCAGAGCATTAGATGAACAACGCCGCACGCTTGAACGGGAGCGACAGGAGTTTACGCGGAGAGTTGAGATAGAGGATCGCAGACTTGAACAGCAGCAGAGGCTGTTTGATATGAAGTTCAAGATTTTGGAAGAGGAATTGGTAAAACTCGCTACGGAAAAGGAACATGTGCAGAAACAGAGGGATTTCTACCAGAGAGTCCACGATTTTGAGTTTTATAGTTCCGGTGCTACGCATAAGACTGCGCCAAAAGATAATATTGTCAAGGGAGAGATGTTTTTTTCCGGAGTTGGAAGCAGGCAGTCTTTAAAGAAACGTTACAAGGATCTGATCAAAATTTATCATCCGGATAATCTGGATGGTGATAAAGAGACGATTCAGGAAATTAATAGTGAGTATCATAAGCTTTGTGCAATATACAAAGTGTAGGAGAGGATATGGACAGACAGTCATTAATCGAGGGATTACAAAAGGCATTTGACGGCGATGAACGTCAGAGAAATACAAGCGATATTTCGGATGTAGAATACAAAGGTGATACCAATACTTTGTATGTGAAGGAACAGAAATCATTTAATATGCAAAATGATGAACCGGATACATTGCATGTGATGTCGGAGGAAGAAATTTTCGAGCGATTACATAAGGAACGCCAATAAAGAAGGGGGAGCCCTTCTTTTTTCGGTTATGGTATTTGCTTGAGAAAACGTTTGGTTAAAGAATATTCCAAGGTTAGACAGTGAGTGAAGTGAAGGAGAATAAAAATGAAGTGGAAGAAATATACGATCGAGACAACGACCGCAGCGGAAGATTTTATGAGTTCTATGTTGATGGATCTCGGAATTGAAGGGATTGAGATTGAGGACAATATTCCTTTAAGTAAAGAAGACCAGGCAGATATGTTTATTGACTTTTTGCCGGAACTTCCTCCGGATGAAGGTGTCAGTCATGTCAGCTTTTATGTGGAGGAGAACGGAAGTGATCAGGCAGAAATCTTAAAGCAGGTCAAAATCGGACTTGAAAATCTGCGCAGTATGGTGGAAGTCGGATCGGGAGTGATCTCTTCCTCAGAGACAGAAGACTTAGACTGGATCAATAATTGGAAAAAGTATTTTTCTTCTTTTACAATTGAAGATATTTTGATCAAACCAACCTGGGAAGAATTAAAGGAAGAAGATAAAGACAAGTTCCTGATCGAGATTGATCCAGGAATCTCGTTCGGAACCGGAAAGCATGAGACAACGCAGCTTTGCATTCGCCAGCTCCTGAAATATATCCGTGGTAATGCAGATTACACTCCGGCAGACAAGCATCCAAAAGTACTTGACGTGGGATGCGGAAGCGGAATCCTTTCGATCGTTGCTTTAAAACTCGGAGCGAGAGAGGTCGTAGGAACCGATCTTGATGCGGATTGTATGATCTCGACAAGAGAGAATATGCAGGTAAATCATCTTGATCCTGATCTCGGCAAATTTTATGTTGGAAATCTTATTGATGATGTTGATCTGCAGAATACGGTCGGAACCGAGGAATATGACATTGTGGTTGCCAATATTCTTGCAGATGTCATTATTCCTATGGCACCGGTTATTCCGGCGCGTCTCAAAGAGGGCGGATATTTTATCACATCCGGAATCATTGATTTCAAAGAGAATGAGGTTAAGGATGCCATAGAGGCAGCCGGTCTTAAGGTGGTGGAAATCAACCATCAGGGCGAGTGGGTTAATATCACTGCGCAGAAAGTTACAAAGTAAAACAGGCGGAGAAGATTATGTATCAGTTTTTTGTTGAAGAGCAGCAGGTACGGGGAGAACGCATTGTAATTACAGGATCGGATGTCAATCACATCGTGAATGTCCTTCGTATGAAGCAGGGCGAGAAAGTGAGGGTCAGCGATTCGGCGGAGCACGCATTCTTTTGCCACGTTGAGGAACTCTCACAGGACGAGGTCTGGCTGCACATTGATGAGCAGGATGAACTCGGAACAGAGTTCGCACATAAAGTCTATCTGTTCCAGGGACTCCCAAAAGGAGACAAGATGGAACTGATCATACAGAAAGCAGTGGAACTGGGAGTGAGTGAGATTATTCCGGTTGCAATGAAGAACTGTGTGGTGAAGCTGGATGAAAAGAAAGCTGTGGCTAAAGTGAAGCGCTGGCAGGCAATCGCAGAGAGCGCTGCCAAGCAGTCGAAGCGTACGGTGATTCCGGAAGTTGCGATGCCGATCAGCTGGAAAGAAGCGGTTCGCCGGGCAAAGGAACTGGATATCACGCTGGTGCCCTATGAGAATGAACGTGGTATGCAGGCTACAAGAGAAATTATGCAGGGAATTCCGGATGGTGCGTCCATCGGGGTGATGATCGGACCGGAAGGCGGATTTGCGCCGGATGAGATTGCGGCGGTGGATGGAACGATGCATCGTATCTCTCTCGGAAGACGTATCCTTCGCACGGAGACTGCTGGACTTGCTACGTTATCTATGTTAATATATACACTTGATATATAAGATAAAAGAGGACAAAATGGAAGCTTATTTGGATAATTCCGCCACGACACGGTGCAATCAGGCTGCGGCGGATCTTATGATGAAATTATTGACTGAGGATTTTGGAAATCCTTCATCGATGCATAACAAAGGCGTGATCGCCGAAAACTATATGAATGATGCGCGCAAGAAGATTGCCCGCACACTTAAGGTACAGGACAAAGAAATCTGTTTTACGTCCGGTGGAACAGAGTCTAACAATCTGGCAATCATTGGTTCCGCAGAGGCGAACCGGAGGAGCGGTAAGCATATTATTACGACATCAATCGAGCATCCTTCCGTTTCGGCTACAACGGCATACCTTGAAGAGCACGGATATGAAGTGACTTATCTTCCGGTTGATCATGATGGTGTGATCTCGCTGGAAGATTTGGCAGAAGCGATTCGTCCGGATACGATCCTTGTTTCACTGATGATGGTTAACAATGAGATCGGTGCAGTAGAACCGATCGCTGAGGCGGGAGCACTCATTAAGAAGGTAAATCCGAATACGCTTTTCCATGTGGATGCGATTCAGGCATATGGTAAAATGCGTATTTTCCCATCAAAAATGAACATTGATCTCTTAAGCGTCAGCGGACACAAGATCCATGGACCGAAGGGGAGCGGATTTTTATATATCAAGGATAAGACGAAGATCCATCCGATCATCAATGGCGGGGGTCAGCAGAAAGGCATGCGTTCCGGTACGGAGAATGTTCCGGCAATTGCAGGACTTGGCGTGGCCGCAGAGAGGATCTATACGGATTTTGATGAGAAGATCGATCATTTGTATCAGGTGCGGGAACATTTTATCGAACAGGTACTTCAGATTCCGGGCGTCAGTGTCAACGGAAAGCTGACAAGAGAGAATGCACCGCATATTGTGAGCGTCAGCGTGGATGGTGTACGTGCAGAAGTAATGCTGCATGCACTTGAAGACAAGGAGATTTATGTATCGGCGGGAAGTGCCTGCTCATCCAATAAACCTTCGGTCAGCCATACACTGAAAAGTATCGGACTGAAGCCTTCGCTTCTGGATTCAACGATCCGGTTCAGCTTTTGTGTCGATACAACGATGGAAGAAATCGATTATGCATTGGATGCGATGAAGCAGATGATTCCGATGCTGCAGAAATATACAAGACATTAAGGAGAATCAGTATGTATAAGGCTTTTTTGATCAAATACGCAGAGATTGCGATCAAAGGTAAAAATCGTTATCTGTTTGAAGATGCGCTGGTACATAATATTGAGTATCAGCTTAAGAATGTGGAGGGAAACTTTACCGTGCGTAAGGAAAACGGACGTGTCTATGTGGAGACGGACGGAGAGTATGATTATGACGAAACGGTCGAAGCTCTGCAGAGAGTGTTTGGTATTGTTGGAATCTGTCCGGTTATACTGGTGGAAGACAAAGGGTTTGATCAGCTCGCAAAGGATGTGATCGCGCATGTGGATTCGGCTTATCCGGACAAGAATTTTACATTCAAGGTAGATGCAAGACGTGCGAGAAAGAACTATCCGATGACTTCCATGGAGATTAATGCGGCAGTCGGCGAGAAGATTCTTGAGGCATTTCCGGAGACGAAAGTAGATGTCCATCATCCGCAGGTTATGATCCATGTGGAGATTCGCCCGATGATCAATATCTATTCGACCGAGATCCCAGGTCCGGGTGGTATGCCGCTCGGCACAGCGGGACGTGCGATGCTTCTTTTATCCGGTGGAATCGATTCTCCGGTAGCGGGATACATGATCTCGAAGCGTGGTGTCACACTGGAAGCAACGTATTTCCATGCACCGCCTTATACAAGTGAGCGCGCAAAGCAGAAGGTCATTGATCTGGCCAAGAAGGTTGCAAAGTATTCCGGACCGATCCGTCTTCGAGTTGTTAACTTTACGGATATTCAGTTGTATATCTATGAGAAATGTCCGCATGAGGAGCTGACGATCATCATGCGCCGTTACATGATGAAGATTGCGGAGCATTTTGCGAAAGAGGGCAAGTGTCTCGGTATGATCACAGGTGAAAGCATCGGACAGGTGGCAAGTCAGACGATGCAGTCACTTGCAGTTACAAATGAAGTGTGCGAGATGCCGGTATATCGTCCGTTGATTGCGATGGATAAGCAGGATATTGTATCGATTGCTGAGAAGATAGACACCTATGAGACTTCCATTCTCCCTTATGAGGATTGTTGCACGATCTTCGTCGCAAAACACCCGGTAACAAAGCCGAATCTGAACATTATCAAGAGATCCGAGCGAAAGCTTGAGGAAAAGATCGACGAACTGATGCAGACGGCGATCGAGACGACCGAGACGATTATGGTGGAAGCAGAGTAAAAATAACGACCTGCAAGCTCGCTTGCAGGTCGTTTAAAATGTTATATGTTGTTGGTTCCGATTATCCGATGATGTATGGCTTTAATACTTCAAGGATCTCATCGAGATTGGTCTCGGTGTGGATTGCCAGGTCGATCGGCTTGGATAAATCTAAACTGAAGATACCCATGATGGACTTAGCGTCAATAACGTATCTTCCTGAAATTAAATCAAAGTCGTAATCGAACTGTGAGATTGCGTTAACAAATGACTTTACTTTTCCAATTGAGTTTAATGAAATCTGTACTGTTTTCATAATGAAAACCTCCTTACTTAGCTATTACTATCTACCTTTGATAGTAAAGGTTTTCTTTGGAAAAGTCAATTGTATTAGAGGAGAAAAAATGAAAAAAGCAGCATTACACAATCTGGGGTGTAAAGTAAATGCATATGAGACGGAAGCAATGCAGCAATTGCTTGAAAAAGCAGGATATGAGATCGTTTCTTTCCATGAGAAGGCGGATGTATATGTGATCAATACCTGCTCGGTTACCAATATGGCGGATCGTAAGTCACGCCAGATGCTTCACCGCGCGAAGAAGATGAACCCGGACGCTGCAGTGGTGGCGGCAGGCTGCTATGTACAGACGAAGGAAGAAGAGGCAAAACAGGATCTCTCGATTGACATTCTGATTGGAAACAACCAAAAGAATGAACTGGTAAGCCGTCTGGATGAATTCTTTGCGGAACGTGATAAAGATGAGCAGACAGACAAAGTGGAGTCTGTGGTTGACATCAACAATGAACCGCAGTGCTTTGAAGAGATGTCGCTGACAAAGACGGCGGAGCATACGCGCGCGTTTGTCAAGGTGCAGGATGGATGCAACCAGTTTTGCAGTTACTGTATTATTCCATACGCAAGAGGAAGAGTGCGAAGCCGCGATATTGAGAGTGTGTTAAAAGAAATAAAGGGTCTTGCAAAGACAGGATATCAGGAAGTGGCACTTGCGGGAATCCACCTGAGTTCTTACGGCGTGGACTGTGAGGAGAGTCTGCTTCATCTGATCCAGGAGATCCATAAGATTGACGGAATTCGGCGTATTCGTTTAGGGTCTCTTGAACCGCAGATTGTGACGGAGGAGTTTGCAAGAGAACTTTCTTCGATGGAGAAAATCTGTCCGCATTTTCATCTGTCTCTGCAGAGTGGATGTGATGCAACATTAAAACGAATGAACCGTAAGTATACCGCCGCGCAGTATGAAGAAGGATGCAGACTGCTTCGCAAATACTTTGATCATCCGGCAATTACGACAGATGTGATCGTTGGATTCCCTGGTGAAACGGAAGAAGAGTTTGAAGAAACAAAGGAGTTTCTGGAGAAGATCCATTTCTATGAGATGCATATTTTTAAATATTCCAAACGTCAGGGAACCCGCGCGGCGGTGATGGAAAACCAGGTGCCGGAGGAGATTAAGACAAAGCGCAGTGCTGAGCTGATCGCTTTATCTGAGCGCATGTCCAGAGAGTTTCGTGACTATTATCTGGGAAGAGAAGAGGAAGTGCTTTTTGAGGAACCGGCAACGATTGACGGAGAGAAGATGTATGTCGGTTATACAAAGGAATATGTTAAAGTTGCAGCAAAATCGCGGGAAAGCCTTGAAAATGTAGTGCTTCGAGGAACGATCGCAAAAGCTTTGACAGATGAGATTTATTATATGGAGCAATAACGGTTGTATTTTCGTGAAATTTCGTTTACAATAGATAGAACAGGGCTTGTTGTGAAATGAAACAAGAACAGGGGCGGCAAATATGGAGAACTTAAATAATACACAATTTTTTACAGTACAAAAAGAACCGGAGTTACAGGTTAAGGATGTTCTTGAAATTGTATTCCGCGCTTTGAGCGAGAAGGGATACAATCCGGTAAATCAAATTGTCGGATACATTATGTCCGGAGACCCGACATATATTACGAGTCATAATAATGCAAGAAGTCTGATTATGAAGGTAGAGAGGGACGAGCTTGTGGAAGAAGTATTACGGGCTTATATTAAGAATAATTCCTGGAACTAATCCGGCACGGGAGAATTATGCGGATTTTAGGATTGGATTTTGGTTCGAAGACAGTGGGCGTTGCAGTAAGTGACGAACTTTTGATCACGGCACAGGGAGTTGAGATCGTTCGAAGAAAGTCGCCATCGAAGCTGCGACAGACGCTGGCACGAATCGATGAACTGGTAGGCGAGTACGGTGCAGAGAGAATTGTACTTGGCTACCCTAAAAATATGAATAATACAGAAGGAGATCGCTGCGAAAAAACGAAGGAGTTCAAAGAACTCCTTGAAAAACGTTGCAATCTTCCTGTTATTTTGTGGGATGAACGTCTGACGACCGTTGCCGCGGATAATTCTATGATGGAGATGGGCATAAGACGGGAAAACCGCAAGGAATATGTTGATGAGATCGCTGCAATCTTTATTTTGCAGGGATATTTGGATTATTTATCAAATCATCCGGAAGAATTAAAAAAGGATGAGAAACAGTAGGAAAGAAAAATGGAGAAAATAAAATTTGTTGATCCACAGACCGATGAGGTTGTGGAATTTGCGGTTGAGGAAGAAACTCAGCTTAACGGAATCAAGTATTTACTTGTCTCGGACGGTAATGAGACCGGAGACAGTGAAGCATATATTTTAAAAGAATTAAAGACACAGGATGAGGAAGTACTTTACGAGATTGTGGACGACGATGTAGAGTTTGCTGCGATCGCGAAAGTGTTTGCTGAACTTGCGGATGAAGAAACAGAACTTTTGTATTAAAGTGGAACGGAATTATTTTTTGGAGGTAATATGAAAAAACAGGAAAAATTAAATAGTAGTAAGCTCAAGATCATTCCTTTGGGAGGATTAGAGCAGATTGGTATGAATATTACTGCCTTTGAATACGAAGACAGTATTATTGTTGTGGACTGTGGTCTGGCATTCCCTGAGGATGATATGTATGGTGTCGATCTTGTCATCCCGGATGTGACCTATCTGAAGGATAATATTGATAAGGTCAAGGGCTTTTTTATCACACATGCTCATGAAGATCATATCGGAGCAATCCCTTATGTATTGCGTGACATCAATGTGCCAATCTATGCGACCAAGTTGACGATGGCCATCATTGAACACAAACTTGAGGAGCATGATCTTCTTAAGAAGACAAAGCGTAAAATTGTAAAATACGGACAGCATATCAATCTTGGCTGTTTCCGTGTTGAGTTTATCAAAACAAACCATAGTATTCAGGATGCAGCAGCACTTGCCATCTATTCGCCGGCAGGTATTGTTGTGCACACGGGAGATTTTAAGGTAGATTATACACCGGTATTCGGTGATGCGATCGACTTACAGAGATTCGGTGAGATTGGTAAAAAAGGCGTGCTTGCATTGCTTTGTGACAGTACAAATGCGGAGCGGCCGGGATTTACGAAGTCCGAAAAATCAGTAGGAAAGACACTCGATAATATTTTTGCCGAGCATAAAAATACAAGAATTATTATCGCGACATTTGCGTCAAACGTAGACCGTGTACAGCAGATCATCAACTCTGCGGACAAATTCGGACGTAAGGTTGCGATTGAGGGAAGAAGTATGGTCAATATTATTTCCATTGCTTCGGAACTCGGTTATCTGTCACTGCCGGATAATATTCTGATCGACGCGGATCAGCTCAAGAATTATCCGGATGAGCAGACCGTTATCATTACAACGGGAAGTCAGGGAGAATCCATGGCTGCATTGTCACGTATGGCATCCGGCACACACAGAAAAGTTGCAATCAAGCCAAATGATACGATCGTATTCAGTTCTCATCCGATTCCGGGTAATGAGAAGTCGGTCACAGGTGTGATCAACGATCTTATGCGAAAAGGCGCAGATGTTATTTTTGAGGATGTACATGTATCGGGTCATGCGTGCAGAGAGGATATCAAGCTGATCTATTCTCTGGTAAACCCGAAGTATTCGATTCCTGTTCATGGTGAGTATAAGCATCTGGTGGCACAGGCAAAGATTGCGGAAGAACTTGGTTATGACCATGATCATATCAAGATCCTTTCGTCGGGAGATGTACTGGAGATCGATGAGAACGGTGCTGATGTAACCGGACATGTACAGGTCGGCAATGTTATGGTTGATGGACTTGGTGTCGGCGATGTCGGCAATATTGTGTTACGTGATCGCCAGCGCCTGGCAGAAGATGGTATTATCATCGTTGTTATGACACTTGAGTCAGGATCCGGACAGGTTCTGGCAGGGCCGGATATCGTATCACGTGGATTTGTGTATGTGCGTAATTCCGAAAGCCTGATGGATGAGGCAAAGACGGTACTTGACCATACGATGGAATATTGCATGGATCACAATATTACCGATTGGGGCAAGATCAAGAATGAAGTGAAGGATGCCCTGGGTGATTTCGTATGGAAAGAGACAAAGAGACGTCCGATGATCATGCCAATCATTATGGAAGTATAGGGGCGCAGGTTAGGAGCGTAAATATGGACATTAACAAGGCTTTATTTTCTTTTATCAAAATTGCATTTTCTGTGATGGTAATTCTGCTCATTGTGTATGTGACCATCCATTTGAGCAAGACCGGATATGAGTACGGATATCGTCTTTATACAGAGACAGCAGTGGATGAAGCACCCGGCAGGGATGTTCTTGTGCAGGTAAAACCGGATATGTCCAATAAGCAGATCGCAGGTATGTTAGAGGAAAAGGGTCTTGTAAGAGACAGCAAGCTTTTCTATCTGCAGTTGAAACTGTCTGCTTACAATCACAGTATTGAGCCGGGAGTATACACACTCAATACTTCGATGACACCGAAGGAACTGATGATTGCGATGTCGCCGGATGAGGCGACCGAGTCGGCGGAATCGACAGAAAGTACTGCGGCGACGGAGCATGCGGCAACGGAAGCTGATTGAGGTTAAAATATGATAGTGGACGAACGTCTGGTGACCTATATCAATTCGCTGGATACGGGAAATACACCGATACTTGATACCATCGAACGGGAAGCGCTGGATACCTATGTGCCGATTATCCGCAAGGAGATGCAGAGCTTTTTGAAATTATTACTTGCGATGACAAAACCGAAGAGGATTCTTGAGGTTGGCGCTGCGGTCGGGTTTTCCTCGATTCTGATGGCGGAGTATGCGCCGGAGGATTGTAAAATTGTCACCATTGAAAACTATGAAAAGAGGATTCCGATCGCACGCGAGAATTTTAAGCGTGCCGGAAAGGAAAATCAGATTACGTTGCTTGAAGGAGATGCGGCAGAAATACTGCCGACACTGGATGAACCGTTTGATCTTATCTTTATGGATGCGGCAAAGGGACAGTACATTCACTTTATGCCGGAGATCATGCGGCTTCTGAAAGAGGGTGCAACACTGGTTTCGGATAATGTGCTGCAGGACGGTGATATCATTGAATCTCATTATGCAGTGACAAGACGCAACCGGACGATATATAAGCGGATGAGAGAGTATCTGTATGAACTGACACACCGGGAGGATCTGGTGACAGCGGTGTTGCCGATCGGAGATGGAATCACAGTGAGTACGAAGGTGAAAGAAAAATGAGAGACATTGAATTACTTGTTCCGGCGAGCAGCCTGGAAGTATTAAGAATTGCAGTTATTTACGGAGCGGATGCGGTCTATATCGGTGGTGAGGCATTCGGACTCCGCGCTAAGGCAAAGAACTTCTCGATGGAAGAGATGGCACAAGGTATCGCTTTTGCGCATGCACATCATGTAAAAGTGTATGTGACAGCCAATATTTTAGCGCACAATTATGATCTTGAAGGGGTACGTGCCTATCTGACGGAGCTTGAAAATATGAAGCCGGATCGTCCGGATGGACTGATCATTGCAGATCCGGCAGTCTTTACGATCGCAGGCGAGGTGGCACCTCATATTGACCGCCATATCAGCACACAGGCAAACAATACAAATTACGGAACATTCCAGTTCTGGCAGAAGCTCGGTGCTACGCGTGTCGTTACGGCGCGTGAGTTATCGCTTCGCGAGATCAAAGAGATCCGTGCGAACATCCCGGATGATCTTGAAATCGAGACTTTTATCCATGGTGCGATGTGTATTTCATACTCGGGACGATGCCTGCTTTCCAATTATTTTACGGGACGTGATGCCAATCAGGGAGCCTGCACGCATCCATGCCGGTGGAAATACTCGGTTGTCGAGGAAAAGAGACCGGGCGAGTATCTTCCGGTATATGAGAATGAGCGTGGCACCTATATCTTTAATTCCAAGGATTTATGCATGATTGAGCATATTCCGGATATGATCGATGCGGGAATTGACAGTTTTAAGATTGAAGGACGTATGAAGACGGCTTTGTATGTGGCAACCGTTGCGCGCACCTACCGCAAGGCGATTGACGATTATCTGGAATCTCCGGAGAAGTACAAAGAGAATATGCCATGGTATCTCGAGCAGATTAAAAGTTGCACCTATCGTCAGTTTACAACCGGCTTTTTCTATGGAAAGCCGTCGGAAGAGACACAGATCTACGATAACAATACGTATGAGAAAGGCTACACCTATCTCGGCATCGTAGGAGAGAAGAATGCTGCCGGAATGTACCGCCTTGAGCAGCGTAATAAGTTCTCGGTCGGTGAGACCATTGAGGTTATGAAACCGGACGGACGCAATATCGAGGTGACAGTGCGCGCCATGACGGATGATAAAGGAGAGGCGATGGAGTCCTGTCCGCATCCGCAGCAGATGTTCTATGTGGATCTGGGCATTGAAGTCGATGAGTATGATATTCTTCGCAGACGTGAGGATGAAGCGATCGCCTTGGACTAAAACCGAATAACCTGTTTAAGAAAAGATTAAGAAAACACCCTCTGTTCCTTCGTTGCGAAAGACCAGAGGGTGTGTTAGTATGATAGAAGATAAAGCGTCAGATGACAAAGCAAAGGGGCACTTTGGCGCGGATGTCTGACCAAAGAGTGAGGAAGATGAGCATGAGGAGGAATCTTATGAGGCAGAATGTTAAGAAATTGGTTGCATTTGTGTGTGCAGTCACTATGATGATTACACTTGTTCCAGTGGGAGCACAGGCAGCAACGAAGAAAGCGGCTTTTGCAAAAAGTTATACCGCTTTGTATGAGAATAACACGAACAAGGGTGTGTATACCTATACCATTAAGAATCTGATCAAAGGCCAGAAGGTCAAGTGGTCAATTTCCGGAACAGGTAAGAGATATGCAAAATTGAAGAAGGCTTCGACCGGTGTTTCGGGAACGACTTCTTCCAACAAGCTGACAATCCGTACCAAGAAGAAGATCGCAGCAAAGAATAAGACAGTGGTCGTGACTGCTAAAATTTATAATAAGAACGGAAAGTTACAGGCAACATTGAAATCCAAGACCGGTAAGATCAAGGTGAAACCGACAAAGATCGAAGTCCTTGCAAGTGATTGGGACGATAAGACATTTCTTGTAAATCATACTTATCAGATGCGCTATAAGGTCACTCCGGCTAATGCAACAAGCACGAATGTGTGGAGTGTTACGGATGCATCGGGAAACAGTGTTGATGATATTACAACAACAGGCGCATTCACGCCAAAGACGGATGGTAATTTCACGATCACCGTCCAGGCAAAGATCGGTTCTAAAGTGATTGCATCCGACAATATGGCTGTGCATGTGTCCACAACAATGGTTGAAGCGAAGCAGACGGCTGCAGATGCACTTGTTGCGGTATATTCCGGTAATGTCAAGAATACGCTTGACAAAAAGAAATTAAAGATCACAAATGCTGCAGGAGCCGATATTGTAATTAAGAATGTTGCGTTCTCTTCGGATGGAAAAGAAGCTGTTATGACGACAAGTTCACTGCTGAAAGATGGTGCATCATACACTGTGACAGACGGCGTATCAAGCTACAGCGTGATTGCACGTGTGGGTACGCCGATTAAGGCAGAAATCCTTAATTCAACCGTAACGGTCAATAAGGCAACGCCGATTGAGTATGCTTTGTATGATGCTGACGGAATTGATGTAAAGGCCGCATACAAGGGAACCGTTGCATACGATTACAATATTACGAACGGATATCTTACGAAGAACAATGAGATCTTTATGACTTCGATCGGAGCAACCGGTACGATTTCCATGACGTATACTTTCGAGGATAAGAAATCGGACTTAAAGGCAGAGGCAACGGTTACCTGTGTTGCTGCAAGTACTTCAAATGATACAAACTTTACGTTTACAGAGAGTGCGACAAAACCGAATTATGGTGCAAGTGGTTACAAGGATAATCGTTCGGTGGCATCCGGAAGTAATTATTATGTACACTTCCGTGCTTTGGATGAGGACAAGACGGAGATTCCTTATGATTCTGTGACATTTGAATCATCGGATCCGGACACACTTCTTCTGAATCAGGCCAGTGACGGAACCGTGACCGCAACGGCTGTCAAGACAGGAACGGTCAATGTGACCGTGACCGCAACATATGGGAAGATGGATTATACTTATCAGTATGAAGTAACCGTGGCGGAGCCGTCCTACTTAAAAACACTGACTCTGAGCAATAGCGTGCTTCAGATGTCGAATGCACAGGCATATGGGTACAAAGGATATATCAATATCGAAGGAAGGGACCAGTATGGTCATCCGATCGATTTAAAGGATGAGACAGTAACGATTACCGATAACAGTTCGGTTAAGGCAAATATGGTAACTTACGATGCTGCGGATGATCGTCTTGTAATCGATGCGGGCGGACGCACAACGGGATCTTACGGTTACACGGTAACTATGACAATGAATGGTCATAAAGCATCGGAAAATTTCGTTGTTGTTGTACAGACAGCACCGTACAACGGCGCATCCAGCTACAAGATCGAGATGGATCATCCGGTTCTTGATCTGAAGATTGGATCGGGCATGAGCTCAACGGATCTTGTGACTTCCAAGAATGTGGCAGTACGTCTTGCGGAATACCGTGGCGGCGTATTTTACGGTTATGTATATATTCAGTCTGCAAAGATTATGAAGGATGGAAATTATTATGGCACGGATCTCACAAAGGCTGGTTCTTCCACGGAAATTAATGTGGGTGGCGGTCAGACACTGAATCTGACAGCGGTATCTTTGGATAAGGATATCTGTACAAAAGCGCAGACCGGACTGTATTCGCTCGAACTGAAATTTTATCCAAGCAATACATCATCTTCTTCACCTGCTTCCGTTACTGCACTGCTTGAAGTGACGGACAGTCAGACCGATCCGCAGGTTGTTGTAGCTCGTACAACGGCCAACAAGACGTGTAAGACTGCATTGGAACTTGCCCAGAACTGCCTGGAAGTGCAAGGCGCAAACGGAACGATCGTATCCTGCGTTGTTACGGGAAGCAACAGTGTGGATGGCAACTATGCGATTGCAGCAGGATATACGCTGAATGTGAAATCGGTGGTTGTACAGATAAAGACCACGCTGTCTGATAATAAGACGGTAGTATCGAACTACACGATTCCGGTTGGAAAGACACTTCGTAACCAATAAAGGTCGGAATGAGCAGTCAGGACCAGATGCATGTGTATATGCATCTGGTCTTTTTGAAAATGGGGAGTATGAGATGAGAGAACAGCTGCTGGAGGAACTTTTACAGGTTTCGGACGAGGAAAGTAAATACAAAGCGGGGCAGGATACGGTTGAGAAACAGTTGTACACCGGTAAATCCATGCAGGAGATCGATCGTCAGAAACTGCTTCAAAGAGGAAAACTTGTCACAATCAGACGCCACAGCCGCTTTGTGGAGTTTCCGTCACATCGGCATAATTACGTGGAATTTATGTATGTGGTGCAAGGAAAGATTACACATGTGATCGACGGAAAGGAGTTAACACTTCATAAAGGCGATCTTCTCATGCTCAATCAATATGTGGAGCATGCTATTCATCGGGCGGAATATGAAGATATCGGAATCAATTTTATTGCGTTGCCGGAGTTTTTTGAAATTCCACTTGGAATGTTACAGGAGAAAAATGTTTTGGCAGAATTTATTGCCGGAGCATTCCGACAGAAGGATCCGGTTCCGCATTACCTGCTTTTTCGACTGAAGGAGGATTTGCAGATTGAAAATCTGATGGAAAATATGATTGAGTCGATGCTTCATGAACATGAGAATGAGGATGCCATCAATCAATATTCGATGGGACTTGTATTCCTGTATTTACTGAATCATCTGGAAAACTTAAGTCACAAATCCTCGATGGATTATAAAGAAACGATCGTGCAGGCGGTACTTGAGTATATCAACAGTGATTGCAAGAATGCCAATCTCACAAAAATTGCACGGGATACGCATCAATCGGTCACGGTACTGAGTAAACTGATCAAACAAAAGACCGGAGAAAACTTTCAGGATCTTCTGCAGCAGAGGCGTTTTCAGGCGGCAGTAAAGCTTCTTGAAGAAACCGAACTTTCGATCGAGGATATTGCGTTACATGTGGGATATGAGAATCAGAGTTATTTTTTCAGGCAGTTTAAGAAACGCTTTGGAGTAACACCGAGAAATTACCGTATGGAACATCGAAAATAGAAATCAAATAAGGACAGTTTTTTGGTCTAATCAGAGGCTAAAAAACGGTCCTTATTTTTGTTATGGTGGAGCAAATGAAACGAAGGAGGCATGTTGTATGGATACGATACGTGCTATTATTTTTGATTTAGACGGAGTCATTTGCTTTACGGATAAGTATCATTATCAGGCATGGAAGGAATTGGCGGATGCAGAAGGTATCTATTTTGATGAGAAAATAAACGGACGTTTAAGAGGCGTAAGCCGGATGGAAAGTCTGGATATCATTTTGGAGCGGGCATCAAGAAGCTATACACAGGAAGAAAAGGAGCAGCTTGCAGCGAGAAAGAATGAAAGTTACGTTCGCCTGCTGGAGAAAATGTCACCATCTGATCTGTCGGATGAAGTGAAAAATACATTGGATACTTTGCGCGAGCGAGGCTATAAGCTTGCAATCGGATCCAGCAGTAAGAATACGAAGAAGATTCTGAGTCAGATCGGACTGGAAGGATATTTTGATGCGATCAGCGATGGAACCAACATTACAAAATCAAAACCCGATCCGGAAGTATTTCTGAAAGCTGCGGATATGGTTCATGAAAAACCGGAAGATTGTCTGGTCGTGGAGGATGCACTTGCGGGAATCGATGCGGCATATGCCGGTGGATTTCTTAGTGCAGGAATCGGAGATGCGGCAGAACATAAGCATGTGACTTATCCGATACAGAAATTTGCAGATTTGCTTACGATATGTAAGGCATAGTATGCTATAATAAAGTGCAAAAAGAGTAGAAATGAGGAGAAAATACATGCGACTTTTGATTGTTCGACATGGTGATCCGGATTATGAACGGGATTCATTGACCGAAACCGGATGGAAAGAGGCAGAACTTGTTGCGGAATATTTAGCAAAGGAAGAGATAGAAGCTTTCTATATGTCTCCGCTTGGGAGAGCACAGGACACGGCAAGTTGTACACTGAAAAAGACACATCGGTCTGCCGAAATATGTGACTGGCTGCGAGAGTTTGATGCTTTGATCAAACGACCGGACTTAAATGGGGAGCTCGATATCTGTTGGGACTGGTTACCGCAGGACTTGGAAAAGGACATAAGAAATTATGACGTAAACAATTGGTTTCAGACCGATATTATGAGAGACGGCAATGTTCAGGCTGCGTATGAGACAGTGTGCAAAGGATTCGATGATCTCTTGAAAAAGCATGGTTACGAGAGGGAGGGCATGCATTATCATGCGGTCAGACCAAACAATGACACGATCGTACTGTTTTGTCACTTCGGCGTTGAGTGCGTGTTGATCAGTCATCTGATCAATGTATCGCCGATGATCCTGTGGCACGGATTGTGTGCAGCGCCTTCTTCCGTGACGAGTATTTACACAGAAGAGCGGCGAAAGGGTATCGCAAGCTTTCGAATGAATGAATTCGGCAGTACCGCTCACTTATATGCAGCGGGCCGCAAACCATCTTTTGCAGCCCGGTTCTGCCAATGCTATGATAATAAAGATGAGAGACATGATTAACACCGGACTGGTGTAATCTGTATCAATCGTATCTCTAACAATTCTAATGTAACATCCAGTTCCAGAATTTCATCGGAGTCGACCGTTGCGACTCTTTGATGAAATCCCGGGACGGATGCTTTTTTTAACCATTCGAATTCCTGTTGGGAGGTAAGTTCCAAAGCGCCCATGGAAATCCATTGATCATAAGAACTTCCGTGTGTTCGATTTACATAAGTCTCGGAAATCTTATAGTATCCCTGCGGAATGCCTGATAACCGCAAGGTGATCGTGACCGGGTCCGAGTCAGCAAATACCGTATAACGATCAGTTTCTGTCATATCGAAACGCTCCCCATTGGCATACAGATAATTAAAATGCTTGTAATTGTAGAGCATGATCTGATAACTGTTTCCCTTTTTCGTAATAAAGTAGCCGTCGCCGCGTCCGAGAAACTGATCGCCCAATTGCTGCAGGAGCGTATAAGCGTAGTAGCTGGCTTTTGGAATCCCGTTTACGGTAAACAGTCCCAGACCACCGAAAAACAGCGTGTTTGGCAGAGCACTGTCTGCCATAAGATCCGTGAGTGCCTGATAGGTAAAACTTTCCAGACGGTCATAGTTTTCCAGGATGTTTTTGACGATATAGCAGGATTTAAAACAGGTGTCATTCAGTAAATCCTGCTGGCTCGGCGTATTATTCCATTCAGATAAATAGATTGGTAACCTGCCGAGATCCAGCTGCCGTCGTTCCTTTAGAACCTGCATAACAAAATTCTTGAGTCCATCCGGGGATTCGGATAAGCTCATAGCATATACGAAACCGAATGACTCCTTGGAGTGATTTTGTGCGGAAATCAGTTTTGTGTCGTAATATGTGAAACTCAGACTGTCGGGCATACAGTCGTTCTGCCTGCACCATTCCAAAAAATGAAGATACCAGTTCTCATATCCTTCCGATACAATGTAATAGGTCTGTCTCTTATACACATCTCCGAGCCCACGAGACGCGTAGTAATCTCG
>URQG01000007.1 GCA_900549895.1 uncultured Lachnobacterium sp. | reverse complement strand
TTGCAGGTGTTGCAAATACATCAAGCGTACCGCTTCCCATCGTCTTCGCAGTATTCTCGTTTGTTACCATAATCTCCTTTGTTCCTTTGATTCCAGCTTCTAACATAATTTTATCCTCCAAATTATATGATGATTATATTTTTATCAGGAAATGGTTCTATGCAAGCTATGCACATTGTTTCCAAATATTTTTCTTTCTTCCTATACCAACCGTATTTTCTTCCATCCACCCTGGCGGTAACGGACGAAGGCAATGAGAAATCCACATGCCCATCCGATTGGGTTCGCCCACATAATAATCATACCCGCAGTCGCATCCGCAAAAATATAAGTTAATGCGACTCTCGTAATCAGATTGATCAACGTAACGGACATAAACCAGCCCATATCTCCGGCACCTCTAAGAACTGCCGAAGTCGTATTCATCGCACCCATGACAAAGTAGAACATGGATACAACGGCAATATACTGCGCTCCCATCGCAATCGATTCTCCGTCTGTTGCGGCATTCATGAAAGCACCGATACACACATCGCCGAAGAAGAATAAGAAAACACCGATCGCCAATCCAATCGATACCGCCATGATCAGACCGATATGGTAGCCCTTCTTCGCACGTTCCGGCTTGCCTGCCCCCATATTCTGCGCCACAAACGTTGATACCGCGTTGCCGGCATTGACCATCGGAACGATCGCCATACCATCGATCTTGCATGCTGCAGTATAGCCTGCGATAAAGACCGATCCGAAACGGTTGACCGCCGCCTGGATCAGAAGCATTCCGATGGAAACCATGGACTGCTGCACAATCGTAGGGATTGCCACTTTTGTCATATTTGCAAGCATTTCTCCGTCAAACCTGCGATACTCTCCGCATTGGATCCTGCTTAATCGGTTATACAATACACAAAACGAAAGAATAGCCGAGATTGCCTGCGCGATCAGTGTTGCCCACGCCGCACCCGCGATGCCCCAATGAAACTTTCCTACGAAAAGCAGGTCCAGCCCAATATTGAGTACCGATGAAAAAAGCAGGAAATACAGTGGCTTCTTTGAATCTCCCAGCGCATTAAACACAGATGAGAACGCATTATACAAAAACAGGAAGAAAAAGCCGTAAAAATAAATATTTAAATAGACTTCCGCTCCTTCAAAGATATTGTCCGGTGTTCCCATTACGGTCAGAATCCATCGGCTCAGGACTCGTCCCAATATACTTAAGATTAATGAAAAAACAACGATGGAAAGAAGCGCTGTCGAGATTGCTGTCTTCATGTCCTCGATCTTCTCTGCCCCGAAAAGCTGCGAGATCACGACCGAGCAGCCGATTCCCGTTCCTACCGCAACCATAACAAAAAGCATTGTGATCGCTGTGGACGCGCCGACTGCCGCAAGCGCGTCTGCGCCGACCAGTTTTCCTACGATCATAGAATCCACCAGATTATAAAATTGCTGAAAGAGATTTCCAAGAATCATTGGTATCGCAAACGCCAGCATACACTTGACGGGACTGCCCTCTGTCATACTCCCTTTCATTTTATGATTATCACTCATTGATCATTTACCTCATATTATCGTCATGCGTCTGCAATCGTACCACTTTTTGTCCCAAAAGTCCAGTCCCGGGGCAGTTTATAAAGATTTTAGAAATCTGTCAAATGCCTATTTTAAAGCAACCGCGCCTTTATTGTTAGCACTCATTTAAAAAGAGTGCTGATTTTCTATTGACTTTTATTTTCCCGAGTAATATCATCATTATTATAAAATAAAATGCAATGGAAATCGTTACAGATACAATTGCAATCAAGAAAAGAACGAAGACAAGGAGATGCATAACATGGCAAATAAACACGGAAATTTATCCATCGACAGCGATAACCTGTTTCCAATTATCAAGAAATGGTTATACTCTGATCATGATATCTTCTATCGTGAATTAATTTCAAACGGCTGCGATGCTATCACAAAATTAAAGAAACTCGATATAATGGGCGAATACACGCTTCCTGCCGATTACAAGGCAAAGATTCAAATTATCGTCAATCCTGAAGAAAAGACCTTAAAATTCATCGATAACGGACTCGGAATGACATTCGATGAGGTTGAGGAATACATTAACCAGATTGCTTTTTCCGGTGCAACGGATTTCGTCGAAAAGTACAAAGATAAATCCGATGCGGATCAGATCATCGGTCACTTCGGACTCGGCTTTTACTCTGCATTCATGGTTGCAGACGAAGTAACCATCGATACCCTTTCTTATAAAGAAGGTGCTACTCCTGTTCACTGGGCAAGCGACGGCGGCACAGAATTCGATATGACGGACGGAACCAAAGAAGGTGTCGGAACCGAAATCACCTTATTCTTAAATGAGGATTGTCTGGAATTTGCAAACGAATACCGTGCAAGAGAGATCATTGAGAAGTACTGTTCTTTCATGCCAACCGAGATCTATTTAAGTAAGGCAAACGCTCCGGAAGAATACGAAACGATCGATAAAGAAGATAAACTTGACACCGATAAAGTAATCGAAGAGATTCACGAGGAAGCCAAAACGGAGGAGAAAGAGAACGAAAACGGCGAAAAAGAAGTCGTTGAAGTCTCTCCTGCCAAAGACAAGCTTAAAATTGTAAAGCGTCCGGTTCCGCTAAATGACATCCATCCTCTTTGGACCAAGAATCCAAGCGAATGTACGGATGATGAGTATAAGGAATTTTACCGCAAGGTATTCTTAGATTACAAGGAGCCACTGTTCTGGATTCACCTGAACATGGATTATCCGTTCAATCTCAAGGGTATCCTCTACTTCCCGAAGATCAACACCGAGTATGATTCCATCGAAGGAACCATTAAGTTATATAACAATCAGGTATTTATCGCAGATAATATCAAGGAAGTCATTCCTGAGTTCTTAATGCTCTTAAAAGGCGTCATTGATTGTCCGGATCTTCCTCTTAATGTATCCCGTTCCGCTTTACAGAACGACGGTTTCGTCAAGAAGATTTCCGAGTACATTACCAAAAAAGTTGCCGACAAACTCATCGGAATGTGCAAGACCGATAAAGAATCTTATGAGAAATACTGGGATGACATCAGCCCGTTCATCAAATATGGTTGCTTAAAGGATGAGAAATTCTGCGACAAGATGAATGATTATATCCTCTTTAAAGATATCAACGACAAGTATCAGACTCTTCCGGAACTTCTTGCTCCTGTCGAGGACGAGAAAAAGGCTGAAGATACTTCCGCTGAGAATACCGAGGAAAAAGCTGCAGAGAATACCGATAACGCTGAGAGCGCTGACGATAAAGAACCGGAGCGTGACACCGTCTACTATGTAACCGATAAGGTTCAGCAGGGACAGTACATCAATCTGTTCAAGGAGCAGGGAATGAACGCAGTCATCCTTGATCACAATATCGATACTTCTTTCATCACCCAGCTTGAGCAGCGTAACGATCATTATCAGTTCAAGCGTATTGATGCTGACCTGACCGATGCATTAAAATCGGACAATACCGAGGATCTGACCGAAGCAACCACAACTCTTTCCGAGTTATTTAAAAAGACATTAAATAACGATAAACTGACAGTTAAGGTGGAAGCTTTAAAGAATGATGAGATTGCATCTGTCCTGACGCTCTCCGAGCAGGGAAGACGTATGCAGGATATGATGAAAATGTATGCAATGGGCGGCATGGGCGGAATGGATCCGAATATGTTTGCCGCAGATCAGACACTGACATTAAACGCAAACAATGCATTAGTTCAGTACCTCTTAGAGAACAAAGATTCCGAGCATGTACCGATGTTTGCCGAGCAGTTATACGATCTGGCAAGGATTTCGAACCAGCCACTGTCCGTCGATGACATGACCAAATTTGTAAAACGAAGCAACGACATCATGCTCCTTCTCACAAAGTAATTACATACCATATGATCATTGCAATGACGCCCCTGTCTTAAGACAGGGGCGTCATTGTTATCTGCATTCATTTCACTCTTTATTCCACACAAAAACTGCCGCCCGCATAGTTACCGGATACGACAGTTTTTCTTTTCATGCTGATTCCATTTTCTTTTATTGATCCACACAAACAATACATTTGTCACACAGGCGACCATCGTTCCAATCACAATTCCCGCAAAAACATCCGTCGGAAAATGCACGAAATGATACAGACGCGAGAACGCAATCAATGCAGCCAGAACCACTGCTGCAATTCCCCATCTTCTATTATAAAACAGTATTGTCACCGCCGCGGTAAATCCGTTCATCGAATGTCCCGATGGAAAAGAAAAATCCGTTGGATTCTTGACAAGTAATACAACCGTCGGATCGATCCAGCACGGCCGGTCGCGGCCGATCGCATTCTTTAGCATCAGATTACCTATCACAAAAGTCACCAGCATCGCCACTGCCATCTGTGCTCCGCATCGTCTTGTTTTCTTCATAATAAGGCATATGATCGCCAGAACAATCCACATGATTCCGGCATTACCGATGGTCGATAAAAACACCATGATCTTATCCAGCACCGGATGGTGGATCTGCTGCAATGCATACAGCCAGTCAAATTCCCAACCCATATATACTCCTTCTTCTAAGTCTGATCCGTTTCCGTAAAATATTTATCATACACATCAAAAAAGGAATCCGTTGTAATGTCCGAAGTATCCTCCAATGTGATCTCTTTCCACAAAGAATCATTCATCTCAAAAGCCGCAGAATCCACAAACGACTGATAGGCATCCTCAAACTGTTCCTTTTCACGCTTGATGCGGATATTGCTTTTATTCTCCTCTGTCAGCTGTTCCTCAAACTTGTTCAGACACTTGATAAAATAAAATCCATCCTCCGTTTCAATCATTTCCGAACAGGTATCATTATCAAGATTAAATGCTATGTTCTCCACATCCTGTGGGTAATCACCACGTGCAACGGTCGTCTCAATCTTGCCTTTTTCATTATAGGTACCGGCAACGGCCGCAAAATCCTCACCATCTTTTAATTTCTTCTGCACTTCTTTTGCTATACCTGCATCCGTCACATAAATCTGCTGAACCCGGATCACGCGTGCCTCATCATCGCTGACTTCCTCATCAATCCCCTCTGTCAGAGTCCGATACAGCTTTTCTGCCAGCGCATAACTTGCGTAAGCCTCCTGAATATCCGATTCATGCACATCCATGTAGGATTTTTCCGCGTCACTCAACGAAGCAAAATACTCTTTGGCCGCCTTCTTCGCCAGATCCGATTCCGCATCGGTAAGACGCATCTCCTGTTCCTCCGCAAGCAGATCCATGCATGCAATACGCGACAATTCCTGAATCGTCACATCCTTGACATATTGCTCCAAGGACTCCTCGCCGAAATCATACTGCCACAGATCCATTCCATATGCAGAACCATACAGATTACGATAATTACACAAATACAGCTTCGCCAGCTTAAGCGAACACTTGTAATCATTAATTTGAAAAACACTCTTGTTATTTGACAGCCGGATCGACTCTAATTTTATCTGCGTATTCCCCACCTTGCAGCCGGTCAGTGAAACCGTTGCAAAGGAGATTGCCGCCAGGAGTCCGATCATTCGATTGTATTTCTTTCTCACTGATCTATCCCTCAACAATCAGGAAACGTCCACTTGGAAGTGCAAATACTTCGCTCGCTTCGAGGATATCCTCATCACTCATCCCCGCGATGTCCATTCCCGCTTCATCAAAATAATCTTTAACATCCTTCAGATTCTGGCAAACCACTGCCATACAATCTTCCAGGAACTCTTCCGCTTCCTCCGGCGTCTCCGCTACCGCTTCTGAAAAGAGCTGTTGCTGATGTGCCAGAAAATACTCTAATACTTCGTCATCATATTCATACATCACTACGCCCTCCTTTTCACAACTTCATAAATTTGCCGATTTGTAAGACAAACCTTTTCTTATATAGCTTTATATACGTTATACTTAACAGTATTATACCGAAGTTCTCCATTTGCCACAATATATTTATTATGTAAAATGCATTGCATATCGGAAACATAAATCATAACGCAGAAAAACATGCATTTCATTACAGTTTCAGATCGTATCCCACACGCCGCAACTCCTGATAAAGTCTTGCCACAGGAAGCCCGACCACATTGTTATAATCGCCCTCTATTTGTTTAATGTAGATTGCACATCGTCCCTGAATGCCATAACTTCCAGCTTTGTCCATTGGTTCTCCAGTTGCAATATAGCGGTTGATCTCGTCCTCATCCATTGGATACATCGTAACATCGGTTTTTTCGAAAAAACAATATTCACCGGTACGTCCGCTTTTATCAATGAAAACCAGTGTAATTCCGGTATAGACACTGTGCGTATTTCCCTGCAACAGAGTAAGCATTCTTTTAGCATCCTCTTCATCTTTCGGCTTACCGAGAATTTCATCCCCGTATGCGACCACCGTATCCGCACCGATTACAAGAATGTCCTGCGGTGTAGCAAGATCCGGATGCTGCTCATTGTAAGTAAGCACGCCCGCAGCGACCTCTTCCGCCTTCTGACGTGACAATTCGGACACGACCGCATCCGGACGGCTCTCTGTAATGACTTCTTCGCCCTTGGCCGGACAGATTTCAAACTCCATACCGATCTGTTCCAATAAAGCTTTGCGCCGCGGCGATGCGGACGCTAAAATGATCTGACTCATAAATTCACAACCTCCTGCAGCCGGAACGAATAGATTAATCGCTCCTTCGCTTTTATCTGCCTGTCCTCTCTTGAAAATACACGGCTTAATGCATCCGCATACAGCTCAAGCTGCTTCTGATAGCGAAGCACCAGTTCATCAGCCGCCTTCACGCGGTCCGTCTTATAATCGAGCAGCACAATGGAATCTTCTTCCAGCCAGAACACATCGATGATACCCTGCACAAGCACATCCTCATACTGCATAACAAACGGCTTCTCCCGGTACAGATCCCCGCACAGCGCAGCATGCGCCATCCTTGTCGCCACATCGCTTTGCACAAAGTTCTCGATCATCGCCGGAATCACAAGATCTGCCTGTTCGATCGTCAGTTCTCCTGACGCCGTCATACGATCCAGTTCCTTTTGAACAAAGCTTTGTACCGCATTCTGATCCTTTGTATCCACATTTGCTAACGCTTTAAAATCCAGACATTCCATCACCCGGTGTACCGCAGTACCGCGGAGTGCCCCCTGATTAACCTCTCCGGCAGTCTCTTCCTGTGTCTCTCTTGCGAAATCCGGAATATAGGACTCATGCTCCTCCAATAAGAACTCCGGCACTTGTGCCTCACCCTCACTGTGATCGTATTGAATTACCATCGAATCATGCTTTAACTCCGAAACCGAATACTTGCTCTTCTTTCCTACTTCACTCCGGTACGGATATTCATATGCAAAAAGCGCCTCATACTGCTTCTTCTGCGCATCATCTGCCTGATTGATCCGCTGCAAAAGTTCCTCATAATCCACTCTCGCCTCTGCCGCTGCAGCCGCTTGTTCCATTACGATATTTTTCGGTTCCACCACACCGATCGAATAACGTTCCGGATAAGAAAGCATCGCAGGCAGAATCCAGTCCAGATAACAAGTTGCACCGGCACGCTGCCTGTAACTGATCGGCTGTTTTTCAAGTGTATTTCCCTCATACTGACCAATCGTCTTTGCCTCATCCTTAATAACACCGCTTAAAATCAGTTTCTCCTTTGCACGCGTTAGCGCTACATAGAGCACACGAAGTTCTTCGCCAAGATTCTCTCTTCGAATCTTATCTGCTATCTCTGCGCGAAACAAACAATTGCGCTGCCTCTTCGGCTGCCCGTCTATCTCGCAGATTCCCATACCGAGATCCGGATGAACGACCAGCTTCTCATTGGCATCCATCTGGTTAAACTTCTTGGCAAGTCCCGATACAAACACGATTGGAAACTCCAGTCCTTTGCTCTTATGAATGGTCATAATACGAACAACATTCGCATTCTCCCCGGTCGTATCTGCCTCGCCAAAGTCGATCTCATATTTCTGCAGCAGATCAATATACCTGATAAAGTGAAACAATCCGCGATAACTCGTCTTCTCATAATCATTCGCTTTCTCAATGAGCATCGCAAGATTCGCCGATCTGCGCTCACCTGCCGGAAGCGCCGCAACGTAACTTCCGTATCCCGTGACATCCAAAATTTTCCGGATCAGCTCATGAATCGGCAGATCCCGCATTCCGCGAAGCAACACATACTTCTCATGGAAATCCACAAGTTTCTCGTCCGCATCTTCCTCCTGCATTGCCGATAGTGCAGCTGCCGCAAAAGGCACCGTCTCATCACCGACACGGATCTGTGCCAGTTCTTCCTCATCCAGCCCGACAATCTCCGATTTCAGCACAGCTGCCATCGGAATATCCTGATACGGATTATCAAGGATGCGGAGCATATTAAGCACCGTCTGGACTTCCAACGCCGAAAAATATCCGGTTGCCGATTCCACGTGCGCCGGAATTCCATGCTCCGAAAGCACCTGCACAAAATCCGTTCCCCAGTTTTTCAGGCTTCGGAAAAGAATGACGATATCCGAATACTTCGGCGCTCGAAGCTCTCCAGTCGCTTTATCCGTCACTTTTCCGTCCCGCATCAGCTGCTGAATTCTCGTCGCCACAAGATGCGCTTCAAGCCGTCTCTTGTCCAGATCCGGCTCGTCAGACAGCAACTCATCCTGCTCATCCACAAGAAGCAGTTCTGCTTCCATGTTGCCTGCATCCGGATATACCGCTCCACAATTGAGTGCCGCATCTTCATCGTATGCCACACGTCCCAGATCCGGATTCATGATCTTATAGAAGATATCATTACAGAAATCCACCACCTGCCGGCGGCTTCGGAAATTCTGGTGCAGATCAATCCTCTGGTGTACACTGTCCGTCACATCAAACCTTCCGTATTTTTCCATAAAGAGTTCCGGTCTTGCCAGTCGGAACCGGTAAATGCTCTGCTTGACATCACCGACCATAAACATATTATGTCCGCCATCCGCTTCCTTTGAGATTGCGCGCATGATGGCTTCCTGTACCAGGTTGCTGTCCTGATACTCGTCGATCATGATCTCTGCAAAATGCGCCCGAAACTCTGCCGCCGTAGTCGTAGGCTCCTTCGTCTTATCATCTACCAGTATTCTCAATGCAAAATGCTCAATATCCGAAAAATCTACAATACGTTTCTTTCGCTTGGCAAGTTCCATCTGCTTCGAATAAGAAAGCGTCAGCCTCACCAGTTCCTCTGCTACCGGTCGAAGGCGTGTGATCTGCTCATACAACGCCGCAACATCCATTGCAAAATAAGCTTTCTTAATCTCATCAATTTCTTTCTTGATCGCATTTCTTCCGTTCTGTACGGCTTCTTTTTTTAACACATCTCCGGCGAATTTTCGAATCGGCGAGAGATTTCCGAACTTAAGCCCCGCAAAAAAGCCGGAAAGCTTCTCATAATCATCCGCCTCTTCCACACCTTCAAGAAGCTCCATATCCTGTTCGAGCGTCGATGCATAGACCTGCGGTCCATCCGGCAGGATTGCAATACGATGTAGCTTTTCAAGCTGTCTTTTCATGTCAGCAAGAACCAGCCGCACATGTTCCGTCAGATCCCGCATCATCTCGGACTGCAATAACGCTTTCGCATCCTTCGCCTCATAAGGCTTTGTAAGTTGTCCGATCCACTCCTTTGGCCACGGACTGCTCAAAGACATCCGATACAGTTTGCTCACCATATCCCGCACCGCCTGATCACTCCGCTTATTCGAGTACGCATCTATGAGAGAAAGGAAACGCTCATCTTCCACCTCATAATTTTCCTCAAAGACATGGTCCAAGACATCCTGCTCCAAAAGGCGTATCTCGCCCTCATCCGCGATCCGGAAGTTTGGATCCAAATTAATTTCTTCAAAATGATTGCGGACAACAAACAGACAGAAACTGTCAATCGTCGTGATCATCGCATTGTGAATGAGCGAAGACTGTCTTCTCAAGTGCGCATTATTCTGATTATCTCCACAATGTTTGTCAATTGCTGCGCCGATACGCTCACGCATCTCTGCCGCAGCCGCCTTGATAAAAGTCACAACGAGAAGGCGATCAATATCGACTGGATTCTCCTGATCTGTAACACGCTTGATGATACGCTCGACAAGCACCGCTGTCTTACCGGAACCTGCCGCAGCTGATACAAGAATATCCCGGTCTCTCAGATCAATGACTTTCTGCTGTTCACTTGTCCACTGCATGCGCTATGCCTCCTTTCTGCTTACACTCACATTTCTTACAATCCGTCACCATTTTCATATGATACTTTTCTGACTTTTGTCTGCGTTTATTGCATTTTCGGTCTGCATGCGTTCGATTACTTCATCCTTCTTCATAGACTCAAGATGCCGGTATCCGTATCCCGGGATCTTCGTATCGATGCCACATACCGATGCATACGGACAGAAATTGCAGCTGCAGTCTGTTCCACTCTGGTACGGATTTACGCTGACATCACCCTCATAGATCTTCTTTCCCTGCTCCGCGATCTTGTTATGCACATACTGCTCAAGAATTTCAAATTCTTCCGTTGTCGCAACTTTCGAGCGAGCAGATAATTCCCCGGACCTCTTAAGTTCCACCGGGATCACTTCCGATTTGCCCTCTAAATTTTCATCCATCGCAAGATAGACCTGCGCATCCGCATTCACAAGTCCGTCCGGTCGTAATGCCTGAAGAAGAGCGTGCTCCGCATCGGCATCCGTCATGCCCATATCCGCATCCAAAACCGGATCATCGATGTGATAATAGAGGATTCCGCCCGGAAGAACATCTTTTGTCGTATTCTTCGCCTTACCGAGTTCCATCGCGGCATTCATGTATACAACAAGCTGCAGCTGCAGCCCCTGATAGATACGGATCAGATCAAACGATGTATTTCCTGATTTATAGTCAATAACTTTGACACATAACTTCTCTCCATCATCAAATGTATCCATACGATCGATTCGACCGGTCAGCTTCATCGAGACATCATCCGATAAAGCATATTCAAGCGCATCCATATGATCCAGCTCCGAGAAGCGCACCTCGAATTCCTTTGGAACGAACTGTCCCGCACGCACCTGTTTCGTCAGTGCCCAGACCGTCTGCTGAAAAATGCCCATCATCCGTTTCGTGCGATACTGGCTCTCCGCCGAAGCATAAATGCTCATATCCGGATACCCTTCGATTGCTTCCTGCATGGCCTCAGCCGCAAGTGCCTCTCTTGTCTCATCCGGCACACCGAACCAGTCATACTGCGAAGCCTCCAGCTTCAAACTGTACCTCTGTAACGCCGTATGATAGATATTGCCCATATCCACACTCTCAAAGCTGCTCGTCTGCCGCTCCGAAAGTTTTAATCCAAATTGAAGGAAATGCGCATACGCACACGCCGCAAAACGCTCAAGCCTTGTTACGCTTCCCTCCATCTTCCTTCCATATAAAGCAAGTGCCACTCCGCGACTGATCGGCATATTCTCATAACAGGCATACGAAGCGGAAAGCAGACGCCCGATCATCTCCTGGCCGTTTTCTTCTCCGGTCTTAAAATACTTTGCCAGCGCATACCATGCCTCATCACGTTTTCCATGAATCAAATAATCGATGGCAGCTTCCTTCGTATAGAAATCATCCCTCGCCTCAATATGTTCGATGTTTTTGAGTTCCAGCTTCGGGAAAAGCTTGCTTACTACTCCGATCAGATAAGATGGGCGGATTGCCTTACCCTCACTGTCCACCTTCGCATAACTGATATAGAGCTGTTCCGATGGTTTCGTCAGATTTCGGTACAGATAAAACCGCTGTATGAAAGCCTGCTCTCTGGCGCCCGGTGCAAGCTCCATATCCGCTTCAAGCAACGCCTCTCTCTCATACTCCGAGATAATGCCTCCTGCATTCGCAGACTTGGGAATAATCCCGTCATTAACGCCGACAAAAAATAAAATCTTGATATGATTAAGTCTTGTTCTCTCGATATCACCAAAGGTTACGCTGTCATATCCCGGCGGAATGACCGCGACCGATGCCGCAGATAATCCCGCATCAAGTACCTCGGTAAAGTCATCGATCACGAGCGGTTCTTCTCCCAGTAACTCATTGTATTTTTCAAAAAGTTGAAGGACGATTTTATAAATCTGTCCATATTCTTTTGCTTTGGTCTGCTCGTTCTGTTCCAGATATCGCTGCTCACGCGCCCACAACTGCCGCTCAATATCCAATCCGACCAGTACTTTATAATAAGCCACAATACCATCATGCACAGTGGCTTCTTTCTCTGCAAATACCGTTGTAAGAGGCATAAGGCTCTCCCATATCTGCACGCGCATCGCATCGAGTTTCTCCAGATCATATAACGCATGCTGTCCCGGCATCTTCAGCCAGCGCTTACTCCACGCTTTGCTGCCACGGATTCCTGTAGCAAGAAGATAATTGTCCAACCGATCGATGTCATCCTCTTCGATTCCGCTGAATCCGCATCGTAAGAATCGCATCACGGACTCATAACTGAAGTCGCTGCTGATCACCTCAAGTCCCGCCCGGATAAACTCTGTAAACGGATGAAACAGAACTTCCTTTGTCGTATCCATGAAATACGGAATCTCATACTTACCAAACAAAGGCTCAATATAATTCTGATAGGCTTCCATCGAGCCTGTCACGACTGCCATCTCACGATACCGGTATCCCTGGCGGATCAATCGGTTGATCTCTCTTGCAACCAGCGTCAGCTCCTCTCTTGGTGTGCGTGTCGATGCAAGATGTATCTGCTGTACTTCCCGATCGGTTTTTGCCGCAGATATACGAAACAGATTCTGCTCAAGGAACGCAAGATCCGGTGCTTTCACGAAACGTTTGTCCGCACTGTCTTCCAATACGATCGGATCAAGTACATCCACATGCAGATGATTCGCCATCTGCATCAGTGTCTGAATCGTTTTCTTGGAGAGATAGAATAATTCTTCCTCTCCTCTGCACAGATAAAAGTCTTCCTTTGCATCCATCGTAAGTGTCACGATCACGCGCTCCGCCACCTGAAGCAGCTGCCTCATAAGGTCATTCTGGATCGGTGTAAATCCGGTAAATTCGTCAAACACAAGCACACTGTCTTTTAAAATATCAGAATCCTTTGCCATATCCGACAGCACATTTAAGATCTCTTCTGCCGTAATATAGCTGCCTTCCATAAAGTCAGCAAAAGCCCGGTACATAGTCACAATATCACCGAGCTTTGCGCGAAGTACCGGCGATAGTTTTTCTCTTTTTGTCACTTCTTCCAGACGATCCGGTGAGACATTATACTGCACCAGTTCCGAGATCAGCGACTTTACCTCACCGATATACCCCATACGGTTCATATTCGGACGAAGCACCGTAAGATGTTCCTCTTCTTTGCGGGCAAGCTTGCGGAGAACCAAATTCTTTCCTGTCTCTTCAAGTACCTGGATATCGTTTCGTCCCATCTCATCAAACACGCGGTACGCCAATCTCTTAAAACTGAGCACATCAATGTTCATGATCGCATGGTTCGGTGCAAGTTCCACAAGCTTCTGCTGCGTCTGCATCGTAAACTGCTCCGGCACAATGACAAGGAAATTCTGCTTCGGATGCTCCCCCGCCTGCTCCACAATCTGCCGATAAATATATTCTGTTTTACCACTGCCCGAATTTCCCAATACAAACTGTAATGACATACGCCTTCTTCCCTCTTTGCTTTCACCTACCATCTGCCAGAAACTGCGCGAAAATCTTGCTATCCTATAACTCCACACTCTTTTTGCATATTTTTAATAGATCTGCGCAAATATAATCGAAACCACAACCGTAAGAAGTCCGGATACCGCAATCGAAAGGCTGCTCATCGCACCTTCGATTTCTCCCATCTCCATCGCCTTGGACGTTCCCATCGCATGGGCAGACGAGCCGATCGCGATGCCTTTTGCCACAGGATCCACGATATGGAAAATCTTACAGATCTGTTCCGCAAACATATTGCCGATCACACCGGTCACGACAATGACCGCAACCGTAATCGTCACGATTCCACCGAGTTCCTCCGACAGTCCCATGCCGATGGCTGTGGTAATGGACTTCGGAAGCAGCGTGACATACTGCTTATGATCCAGCCCCATAACGATAGACAGGATCAACACACATACGGCAGACGTTAACGCTCCTGAAAAGATTCCCGCAATAATCGCCTTCCAGTTATGCTTCAGCGGCTCGATCTGCTCATAGAGAGGCACCGCGAGCGCCACGGTCGCCGGTGTAAGAAAATACGACAGATACTTTGCTCCAAATTCATAGGTATCATAATCCACATCAAACAAAACCAGGAATATAATAATCAGTGCGATTGAAATTAAAAGTGGATTAAATATTGCAGCATTCCATTTCCGTTTAATCAAGGCACCAATCTCATAGGTTACAATACTGATAAATACTCCAAAGAAAATGGAGTCCTGTAAAAATTCATTCATTACTTTTCCCTCTTTCCGTGCGATTTTCCAATATGCATAACCCCCTGTGTCACAAGTCCCGATACACCCATAACAAGAACCGTCGATACGACAAGGATTAAGATAACCGGAACAAGGATCGGCTTTAACACACCCCAGCTCTCCAAAAGTCCCACTCCTGCCGGAATGAACATCATCGGCATGATCTCAATTAAAAATTTTGCGGTTTCCTGCACCTGTGAAAGCTGAATCAGTCCCGTCATCAATCCGATAAAAAGAAGAACCAGTCCGTAAATACTTGCCGGTATCTGAATCGGAACCAGATAATGCAGCACTTCTCCCGCAAACGAAAAAATCAGAATAATCAATAATTGTCTTAAATACTTCACACAACCACTCCTTAACGTCTCTTATCTTATTTTTATCATACGCTCTCTATTTTACCATCTTTAACGGACAATAGGGAGATGTTCTTATAAAAAACCAAAAATTTGTAAAAAAAGAACCCGGCCGGTTCTCATAAGAGAACCAACCGGGTTCTTGTCCTTTGCATTTACCTATTCGTAAATGTGTTTCTTCTTATCTTTGGCTTTCGCCTGTTTCTTTTTTAATGGATGTTTGGGATTCTTGTCTGCCATCTTGATACGCCTCTTTTCTGCTTAAAACTCATCTTAATTATTCGATGGCAATGTATTTATTTTCTTCAACTGCCGGTTTCGCTTCCTTCTTCGGAACAAACATCTTTAAGATACCATGCTTAAATTCGCCTTTGATATCCTCCTGCTTTACACTGTCACCAACATAGAAGCTTCTTGAGCAGGCACCGGCATAACGCTCCTTGCGGATGTAATGTCCGGTCTCTTTCTCCTTCTCTTCCTTGTCAAGTCCCTTCTCGGCACTGATGGTCAGATAACCATTCTCCAAAGAAGCCTTGACCTCATCCTTGCTAAATCCGGGCAGATCAATCTCTAATTCGTATCCGTTATCCATTTCCTTGATATCGGTCTTCATGACACGTCCGGCATGTTTACCATATAATTTCTTCTCGACGTTCTGCATATCGCGGTCATCGTAGAATGGAAAATCTCCAAAAAAGTCATCAAACAAATTCTCTCCAAAAATACTTGGCATCAACATAAGTCATCTCTCCTTTTCTTTACGCATCCACGTTCTCGTGAATGCCTCATGCTTGTTTACCTTGTTTCCTTGGAACTGGGAGGTTTAGGAACACTTGGGAACTTCATTTCCTGTTCTCTTTTCATTCCCTTCCTTTGTTCTTGACTATGTTATAGCACTATTTATTAGCACTGTCAAGAGGTGAGTGCTAATTTTTTGTGAAAATTTTGTGAAGCCTTGATTTTACTATCTTCACTGGATGTTTATCAGGACTAATGCAGAGGTGACTTTATGAATTTTAATCTGAAACTAAAAAAAATCCGGACATTCCGGAAAATGACACAAAAAGAACTGTCAGAGAAGATCGGACTGACCGATCAGCATAGAATTGTACAATATGAAAAAGGCGTTCGTGTTCCAAAAAAAGATCTGGTCGATAAAATGGCTCAGGCTCTTGATGTTAATCCTTATACCCTCTATGATACCGCTGGACGTGACGCTTCCGAAATGATGGAACTGCTTTTCTGGCTGGATGAATTTAATCCATCTGCCCTGCATCTGTTTCTTCCTCGGAAATTTCCCGGTGAAAAATGCAATGAAGTAGCAGACACTTCCGTTTACTATCACGACAATGATAGTTGACTGGGCTTTCGTAATATCCTGGCGAATGTACGAAAATAATATGCAAGTCATAATTAAGGAACCGTTCCCTTAAAAAGTCAAAAATATTGGCTCCATTTGGTATTCCATATCCTGGGAGAGAGCTGCAAAAAATATCTCTGCGAGGACTTAAATTGATTGAACGAAGTAAATCCGCAATTTTTGCAACTTGATCCTTATTCTTAGAAGAATGACTTATAAATATAAGTGGTTTCTTTTACAGAATACGCATTATTTCCTGTCAGCGCAATCACCTTTGCATTTTCCAAAACCACTTCATCCAATTTACCCTCAAATTCCTTATCTTCATCATACCAGAAAATGATACGACGCTGATAAAACTCAGGCAGAGGTGCAGCAAATCTGCGATTTAAGCCTTGTATTATTTTATCTGTATCCATGCTGTCCTCCTACCTTATAATTTTCCAATTTGCTTTTCGTTTTGTTCCGCCCTGTACCAATCTGCCTTTTTCCTGTAAAAAAGCGAACATTCGAGAAATCGTTCTTTTCGATATACCCATTTTTTCTGCATAATAGGCCTGTGTTGCAGACGGATTCTTCTCTATAATCTGCAACAATTTTTCTATCTGCGTCTGTTCCTTATTAAGCGGCACTTCAATGCCATTAGTGCCATCATCGGCGCCACATTTAACGTCATTAGCGTCATTTTTAGTGCCATTGGCGTTAATTATGGCGTTATTGGTATCAACCTGACCTCGATAAATATTGATACGCAAATCAACTTCACCACCAATAAACTCCGGCTCCCGCAATCCGGCAGCTTTTACTTTATCAATAATTCTCGGAATGCCGCTTCCCCAATGCTCAATCAGGTTCATATAGGCAAACGCATGAGCAAGGGCTTCATTTCTAATTTTAGAATAGCCTTCTTTCATACGCTCCATAGTTTGTCCCATTGGCAGCTTTCCGGGAGAAGTAATTTCCAATCGGTTGTCATATACGGCAACCTGTATCGTACCATGATCCAGATAACTACGATGTACCATGGCATTGATAATCAACTCACGAATGGCATCCGGTGGAATCTCATAAACATCCTGCCGATAAATTTCCACAATGGTAGCACCCAGATGAATATTTCTCAGAACAAACTGAAATGCTTCATCTATCTGCTCCCAAAGCGGACCGGTATATTCTCTACGGTCAACAAATACCGCTTTTGTTGTACCTTTGAACACACCACATTGCGTTGCAACATGAAGTCCTCCGTTGCCAGTCAAAATAGCAAACGCATTGGACGGATAATCTTTTCCATCACGCTCAATCAAAACACCCCAGGAACGTAGTTGCCGTCTGCCAACCTCTTTAATGGATGCTTTCTGTTCCTCAGTATGTGCGTTTTTGATTGCCTGCTCCTTCATAGCTTTGCAGAGAGCATCGATATCTTCATCCGTGATATTCAATCCTGTACACAAAGCCTGATCATAGTAGCGTTTACTGCCCTCAAACAACAACTCCTTTACCATATACTCATCGGCAAGGCGGGTAGTTCCGGCAACACGGACATATACACCACCATCTCTACCAAGAGCTTTGATATAATATGGACGTTGTCTGCCCTCAGAAACCTCTACCACAATAACAGTTTTACCATCAACCGTCTGTAATGTAATATCCGGGATAATTGCCGGTTCACAGCTGTCTGATACAGCATTGGCAATGGCATCCATTTTCTTGAACACATCTTCCTTGTCAAAGCCAACAACCTCTCTGGTTTTATCGTCAATTCCGAAAATGATTTTCCCTCCGGTTCCATTTGCAAAGGCAACCACAGATTTCATATATTTGATGCTTTTCTCCGGCAGGTTCTCTTTAAACTCTACATTCTTCGATTCCCCTGCAAGAATTTCTTCTATGGTCATCATATCACCTCGCTCTCTTTGGCAGCCTTTACTGCCATATTTTTACTTGATTGATGAAGAAATTGAACTCAGTGCTTTGTTTAAAGCATCTTCATCAGCCTGTTTTTTTCTCTCACTTTCCCACATACCAAGTATCTGATAAATGCATTCTTTCACAACAGGAAAATACTCTCGGCATTCTTCTTCGCTTAACTCATGAATTCCCTTGCTCAAAATTCCATAAATAGTTGTATTTTTGACCAGTATATCCGGAAGATATCCTTCCAACACCTTAATTCTTTCAGCGACTCTCGCCTGTTCAAACATCTCGTTATCAATCACATCAGCCGCAGCTTCTTTTGCTTTGTAAACAAGTCTTTCAAGAATTCGTCTCAAATAAACATATGAACCAGCACCAACACCATTTGCAAAAAGTCCTATTGCGGTTCCAAGTTCCTTACGGTCTTCCTTAGAAATCACATGTTTATAAGCATCCAATTCTGGAAACGTCATATCTGCAACAGATGGATACTGCCCAATTTTCATCATACAATTATCTGTTGTCAGGACAATATAATCAAGATGATGTTCCTCATTCATGCTGCAAACAAATTGGAATACCAAAACCCTTGATACTTCTTCAATTTGCCAGTTTTTCCACCTCCATGCTGTATTTTGTTTTTTTACACTTCCATTAGGTGACAGTGTATTTTCAAGAATATAAGACTTCTGAAGTCCAAAAACCTCTTCCGAAAGTTTCTGTGAATAACATCCAGTGTCATCATCTTCAAAGTGAATATAAGGCTTCATTGAAAAAACACGTTTCTCTTTACACTCTTTGCAATAAGCACTTATTCGGACTTTTCCATCAAGTAAAAGAATTAAATCTTCAATATTATCTTCGCTTATTTTCATGGAATCATACAGTCCAGCTGTCTGCAAAAAATTTGCAAATACATTCTCTTTTCCAGAAACTATATTGGATGGTATTGAATCAAAAATATTATGTCTCACTCCATTCGCTCCTTTACTACCACATTTTCAGGCACTTTCTCCTCATATTCCTGTTTCAATTCTTCTGCCAAATACGCATCGCTCATGCAGTGCATATCAGAAACACCATCACGGATCAACTGATAAACCTGGGAATGATAAAAGAAATCCAATGCCGCATCCAGTGAAAGTCCCTGCTGTTTAGCAAAGCACTCAATGACACGGCTATATTTTTTCTGAAGCAAAATCGGGTTCGCTGTCATAGTGTTTCACTCCCTTCAAAATGCAACAGAGACAATGCTTTCTCTGTGCGGAAACATATTTGCAGGTTCGGCTTTTCATAACGCAGACGATTGATAGCTTCCGCCTTATCAATCAGCCCATCAAAGAACAGCTCCACGGCGTTTGAATTTACCGCACCACTTCGCAGCCTGTTCATACAGCGGCGTGACATAAAAGCCACGCCCAAAATCTACGTTAGGGCGGGAATGAGTCAAATCCGGCTTTACAATCTCTAAGAAAGAACCATGAAAGAGAATCATACTTCCACACCCCTTTCTTTCATCAGATCAAGGAGGTCATCAACGATATATTCCCGGCTCTGGGTATGCAGCACTTCATATTCTGGAACAATATATCCGTTCAGAATGTCACTCTGTTCGGTAAATGCCTGATAAACACGTTCTGCATCCACCCCCAGCTTTGCCGCTACATTTTCAATGCAAAATACAGCAAACTCTAGCTCACTGGAATTTTTGATTTTTTCATTCGCCATCATACGCAAGCCCTCCTTACTGTTCCTCTTTTTATCCGGAACAAATTCTACAATTTCTTGTAACTAATTGCCATGTTTTCACCTCAGTCTTATTTGTTTAAAATATCTGTTCACATTAGATTCAATTATCATATCATAGAAATGTGCTCCGGACTACTCCTTCTTTGCGCAATCTTCTAACATGAACTCTGCAATCTCCATGTTCAATTCATTATCTTCCACTAATAATATATGAAATCCTGAAATATCTGCATTTACCCCTTCATCATCCGATATTGGTTCCGTTTTTCTGCTGTTATCAATCTTAAAAGGAATCACAACTTTAAAACAGCTGCCCTCTTCCGGTTTGCTTTCAACAGAAATGGTTCCACCCATTTTTTCTACCAATTGCTTCACGATTGGCATTCCGAGACCGGTTCCGGTATACTTTGAACGGGCAGAATTTTCCTCCTGAACAAATGGCACAAAAAGTTTATGCTTAATAAATTCTTCTGACATGCCGACTCCGGTATCCCGGATTGTAAATTCACATGTAATATACTCATCCGTTTTTTCCAATGTCTTCATATTCATAGAAATAGAACCGTTTGGAGCTGTGGCCACAGATCCACAAATACCTGTGGCGGCGTCATCGGCGAGATTCCGACGCGGATCACATCGTCCGATACCTGCATTGCCTCTTTCGCCCGCTGCACCGACTCCTTGCAATACCCGATGATATATTTTGCGTCATTGTAGATCGACTGTCCGGCTTCCGTTACCACAAGCCCTCTGTACGTCCTGTCAAAAAGCTTCATACCAAGACTTGCCTCAAGCGAATTGATCTGTTTGATGACCGCCGGAGCCGATATATACAACTGTTCCGCTGCCTTGCTGAAACTTCCCGCCTCAACAACGCACAAAAACGTATCCAACTGCGGATTATACATCATGTCCGTTTCCTCCTACAATGAATTTAACACTCCCTGGATTCCGTCACGCTCGTAGATTCCCTTATAATAGGCAACTTCCTCCTCGATCAGCTGATCGATCACCTGCATGCCGAGAAGTTCCACCGGAGCTTTATCATCCGTCAAAATATAATCGCCTTTTCCATATGAAGTGCTATCCGCGTATACCGTCTCCATCATGTTTCTTAAATCAGCATTTGTGATCTGCTTTGTATTTGCCTGCAGATTCTCCATGATCGACGGATTGTTCGATGCAAAAAGCTCGCGGTTCGTCGTATTCGCCACATCAACCGTATACTCCGCGTCAAACACCTGACCGATCGTATCGGAGAGATACTGATTGATGTTGCCATCTCCGCTGCCGCGCATGTTCATATTTACGACCATCACGCCGTCCTCGTTCAGATGATCCTTAACCAGTGTAAAAAATTCAACGGATGACATCTGGAAAGGAATCGTGATATCCTGATAGGCATCCACCATGATCACATCGTATTTCTTATCCATCGCATTCAGATAAGCTCTGCCGTCATAGGTCGTGACCGGCACATCCTCGGAGAGTGAGAAATACTTGCGCGAAAGCTGCGTGATCTTCTCATCGATCTCCACACCTTCCACGTTCATATCCCCGAGATACTTCCGGCACTGTGTCGCATACGTTCCCGTTCCCATTCCAAGGATCAGCACATCCATATCCGATGGCTTCTTATCCGCCAGCATGAGCGGTGCCGCCATCGCGTAATCATAATACATGCCTGTCAGCCTGTCCTGCTTCATATAGACCGACTGCACACCAAAAAGCACGTTGGTCGACAGTCTTACCGACGTGTCATCTTCCGATACCTGCAGATAATTGTAGACCGATTCACCCTCATAGGTGAGATCCTTCTCCCAGAATGCAAACGAATCCGAGTAACCAAGACCGCAACACAGTGCAAAGATTACCACCGATACGATCACTTTCTTTTTGCCTGCGCGGACATTGACAAAATACACGATTGCCAGAACCAGTAGAATTCCCGAGAAGATCAGAAACGTGATAGACGTTCCGACCGCCGGAATCGTCACGAAGGTTGGCACAAACGTACCGATGATACTTCCGATCGTGTTGAATGCCCCGAGTGTACCGACTGTCTTACCGTTATCATCCAGACTGTCCACCGCATATTTTACAAGCGACGGTGTCACGGTTCCCAGTAAGAAAAGAGGAAATACAAAGATGACCATACATGCTGCAAACGCTGCAATGATCAAAAAATTATTGCTCACCGTAAAAATCAAAAGTGCCGAGATTCCGAGCACGATATATTTGCCCACCACCGGGATCAGAGCGATCCAGATCGCAGCGATCAGGATTCTCGTGTACAGGCGGTCCGGATTCGGCGACTTGTCCGCACTTCTTCCTCCGTAAATATTGCCGAGCGCCATCGCGATCATGATGGTTCCGATAATGATTGTCCAGACGATCTGCGACGAACTGAAATACGGTGCCAACAGACGGCTCGCTCCCAACTCTACCGCCATAACGGACATTCCCGCAAAAAACTCCGTCAGATACAAAAATAACTTATTCTTTAAAATTACGGTCTGTTTCATATTGCCTCCCTGCTTTAAGCTGTTACGTTTATATTACAACTTAAGGTAGGGTCCAAGTCCTGTCTCTTATACACATCTGACGCTGCCGACGATCTTACGCGTGTAG
>URQG01000006.1 GCA_900549895.1 uncultured Lachnobacterium sp. | reverse complement strand
CGTCTCGTGGGCTCGGAGATGTGTATAAGAGACAGATTCAAGTAAACAGAAACGAATGATCCTGAAAAATAATAAAGAGAAATAGAAACGTGCGCCGCAAGCGCACCAAAAAAGTCCTAATCACAATGGGTTAGGACTTTTTTATATGTAAATATATACACTCTGTATTTTTAATCAAGCATCAGACACATGCATCCATACATTCCCGCATCATTGCCGAGAGATGCAAGTTCAAAACGAGCATCCTTGCATGAAGTAAATGTATTTGGCACGTAATACTTTTTCACTGTATCGATCAGAATCTGTCCGGCCTTGGATACACCTCCGCCGATTACAAATACTTCCGGGTTGACAACACAAGCAATCTTGCCTAATGCCTTTCCCAAAATCTCACATACTTCATCAACGATTTCAAGCGCAACTTTATCTCCGGCCTTCGCCTCATCAAAAACATCCTTTGCGGTCAGATCATCATACTTATGAAGGCTTGTCTCCTCAGAAATCTTTGCAAGTTTACGCTTTGCCATGCGAACAACACCCGTTGCAGACGCGTACTGCTCAAGGCATCCGTGCTGACCACAGTTGCAGGCCTCTTCTTCGTCCTCACATACATTCATATGGCCGATCTCTCCACCGGCTCCGTTGGCTCCGGCTACAATTCTGCCATCCACAATGATTCCACCGCCGACACCGGTTCCGAGTGTTACCATGACAACATTGCTGCTGCCCTTGGCACCACCCTGCCACATCTCACCGAGCGCTGCAACATTGGCATCATTACCGACTTTAACCGGAAGTCCTGTGATCTTTGATAAAGTTCCGGCAACATCAATCTCACCCCATCCGAGATTCACACATCTTGTTACGACACTGGCGTTGAGTACCGGTCCCGGAACACCGATTCCGATACCCTGTACCTCATCCTTGCTGATGCCTTCCTTGCTCAGCTTCTCCTCAATTGTCTTCGCAATGTCCGGCAGAATTGCCTCGCCACCGTTGGCTGTATTTGTCTTAATCTCCCATTTATCAAGGAGCGCTCCGCTTGTCTCAAAGAAACCAACCTTGACCGTAGTTCCCCCAACATCAATTCCAAAACCGTATTTCTTCACTTGCTCATCCTCCAACATTCTTTATCGTGAAATTCTAGTTCTATATTACCATAGTAAAACCGTTCGTCCAATGGTAATTTGACTAATTTTGGGTGTAAATATTTTCACTTTTGCACAGAGGATAGTGAACGAGCTTTGCTCCATCAAGATCCTCACGGTGCATATCGACCGCTGTAATCTGATGGTTATCATAAGTCGTATAATAATAGATTCCCCTGGTTGCATTACAGCAGGAGGTATAGATCGTAATCTCATACTTTCCCTCTGCTACTTCACAACAACCGCGCTGCTGCTCCACCGATCCTAAGATATGGAAAAACTGGCTGACGCTCTCTTCCTCCGATTCGCCGGATACCGCATGTAATCTGGTAAACGCCACCTTTGCAAATCGGGATGCGGAAGACAAGTCTCCCGGAAGTCCGAGTGCGCCCATACCACGGCTGTAAGTCTGCAGAGGCAAGTCCCTGGAAAACGCATTTTCCGGTTGTCTTGGTGACAGATGCATATAGTTGTTCAATTGAAACATCTGCTGTGGGAACGGGGGATTATTTGTCAGTACGCCCGCCGGATCGTCATACACGTGAAGTCCGTCTTCCATACACTCCACAACGATCGCACCATCCTTGTCCGCAATGATCCAATGCAGCTGTGCGCTCGGCAGCTGCTCGGAAAAAGGCGTTCCGACCAGATTCATCTTTTCAAGATGTTCTCTGGCTTCCGCAACCGTTGCACACTGTGACAAAATCCATGGAACAAACTCAAACTGCGCAACATTGTCCCTGCCTGTTTCCACTTGCTGATAGACCGCATTTCCAACGAAATTCAAACCGGCCATGCCGAGTCCCTTCTCATTGATTGCATCATAATACAGAGGATAGTCCGCCACAACATAGGCCATTCCAATGATTGCATAATGGGAAGTCACCGTACCCATATGGCGAAACGTAAATGCATAATTGCGCGGGGTAACGGTTACTTCATCTCCATATGAAAATTCATAATCCAGTGTTCTTCCAAAATAAAAATCTTTGGTCCGATATGTCGCTGCTGTACACATAATACTGCTCCTCCCTGCACGTTTTAGTAACTGGCTGATCCTTTACGGAGTATCCGCGGTCTGATCTCCGCCGTTCTCATCTCCGCCGTTCTCATCTCCGCCGGTATTGTCTCCCGTATTGTCACCGTTACTGTCACCATTATTATTGTTATTATCATCCGGAGTATTCGCATCCGACGGATTATTATTGGAATTATTATTGGAATCATTGTCCGAATTATTATCCTGATTCTGATCCTGATTATTATCCGCCGGCTGATTCTGATCCGGCTGATTTTGATCCGTCTTATCCTGTTCTCCGGCTGTATTGTCCTCCTCGCGCTTCTGGTCCTGTTGCTGCTGTTCTTTCTGCTGCTGATTCTTAAAATCATCGGACAGCTGCGCGTACGGGATAAAATCCATCGACGCAAGATTCTCGTGGATCGCACTCATATAAGTATTCCAGATTCGTCCCGGATAGGTACTTCCGCTCAGATTCTGAATTGCCTTCGGGTAATCACATCCAACCCACACACTGGTCGTATAATATTTCGTAAATCCTACGAACCAGCCATCCTTATGATCATTGGTCGTTCCTGTCTTTCCTGCACATGGCATATTTTTCAACTTAAGATAACGTCCGGTTCCGCTGTCCATAACCGTTGTCAGCACATCCGTCATCATACGCGCCGCGTCCTGCTCATAAATTGATACTTCTGTCATCTGTGACGCATAGACAACGTTCTCATCCGAATCGATGATGGTCTTAATACAAGTTGGTTCACGGTACATTCCGTCATTCTCAATCGTCTCAAACCCTGCTGCCATCTCAAGCGGCGAAGCACCCTTTGTAAATCCGCCGAGTGACGTTGCCAGTGTATAATCATCCTTCACAATGCCTGTAAAATTCATATTCTTCAGGTACTGCAATCCAACTTTCGGCGTCAGCTGGTCATAAAGCTGCCATGCGACCGTGTTCAGCGACTGTGCCACTGCATAACGCAGCTTCACCTTGCCGGCGTATGTCTTAGTTGCATTGGACGGGCCGCCCTCAAACTTATGATCGTCCACAATCGTATCCGGGTCATATCCTCTCTCAAAGCATGGGGTATACACAAGCAATGGTTTGATCGAACTTCCCGGCTGACGGTGGCTTTGGAATGCACGATTTAAAGTGTACGACGAGAAATCCTGATTTCGTCCGCCGACAATTGCAACCACATATCCCGTACTGTTATCAATCGATACTGCAGATCCCTGCATATCGTAAGTTCCGTCATCATCCAGATCCGTAAAGGAAGCCAACTCATCGTCCACCGCCTGCTGCAATGCATTCTGCTTGTCCATGTCAATGGATGTATAAATCTTGTATCCGCCGGAATACAGTTTCTTCTGGCAAGACGCATACAGCTCGTCATACTCTTCGTTATAGGTTTTCTTCTCTTCCTCCGAATCGAAATAATTCTGGAACGTAAAACCTTCCTGCTCCATAAGTGCACGTGTCGCACAATAATAGGTGTACGTATCCACATAATTATTAACAATATTCGTCGAAGTCTTCTTCGGTCGATTCAGCGTAATCTCTTCCTTGCAAGCCTCGTAATACTGTTCCTGTGTAATCTTGCCGTCATCCCACATATTCTGCAGAATCAGATTCCGTCGCGTAATCGTATGGTCCATATTGGTCACCGGATCATAGTAGGACGGGCTGTTCGGGATCGCACATAAGAACGCCACCTGCGAGAGATCCAGATCCTTGAGATCGCAGTTAAAGTAACCCCTGCATGCCGCATCAATACCATAATATCCATTTGCGAAATAGATATTGTTCAGATAAAATTCAAGAATTTTCTCCTTGGAATACCGCTTCTCCAGTTCCATTGCAAGGAATATCTGCTTAACTTTGTACTGCCACGTCTTGCTCTGCTCCATATACATCAGCTTCGCCAGCTGCATCGTGATCGTACTTCCTCCCTGCGTTACTCTTCCCGCCTGCAGGCGCGCTTTGACCGCACGCATAATTGCCTTAAAATCGACTCCGTTATGCCGGTAGAATTTCTTATCCTCGATACTGATGATCGCAGTCACAAATGACTTTGGAATATCTTCATATTTGACATACTGCGCATCCTTGTCGCCTTTGCGTTCCGAGATCAGATTCCCATTTGTATCATAAACCGAACAGGTCTGTGACGGGACAAAAAGCGATTCATCCGAGTCTGCCACCTCTTGGATCGCCTCTTTGCGGATCTGTTGCACCTCGTCTGCATAACCGCCAAAAAAATACACTCCGGCAGCACCGAGCACAAGCAGCATAAGCACAATCTGCAGCTTTATTACAAACCAGAAAAAGCGATGTTGTTTCTTTTTCTTTCTCTTCTTTTTTGCCATAAAATCTCCTTCTTTTATCCTCTACGGAAGATATATGAAGTATTTTATCGCTTTTATATCCCATATGCAAATTATCTTTTTATTAAGAAAAAATGAAGAGCCCCGGTTTTCCGAAGCTCTTCATAAAAAGGATAGTGTATATTATACGGTTGTCTTATGTTTTACAGAATTTTTCTCATTGCGTTTTTGTACCAATAAGGTAACAGCAGACATTGCTGCGATTGCAAATCCAAATACAAGGAAATAAATGTCAAGGCTGCATTTCTGGAAGAAACACAAAACAACAAGCCCGATTACCAATACTGCCAATACAATATAATCTAACATCTTAATCATTTTTCTTTCCTCCTGTTAAAATTCCTTCTCAGCTTCTTCCGACTCCTTACGGATTCTTACGAATGCACGTACCAGACTGTATCCGCCGGCAAGTAATGTAAGGATCAGAATAATCCAGTGAATTAAGCAATTATCCTCGGCTGCTGCAAGCGGTGTTGCTTCATCATCGATTGTTACCGGCTGCTGCTCATCAGAATTGTTCTCCTCGTCAACATTCTGATCATTCGCTGCAAGCGGTGTCTGCTCATCATCGATAACTACTGCATCGTCCGCATTATCTGCATTTGCTGCCGCATCATTGTTGGCAACAACAATCGGAGTATTTCCGGCATTGTTGTTTACTGCTGCAGGAGCATTGTTTGCTGCATTATTTGCAACAGGTCTGTTTGCTGCAGGAGTGTTATTGTTTGCCGGTGTATTATTATTTCTGCTGGTGTTTGTATTGTTGTTTCTGTTTGTATTTGCGGCGTTCGTATTTCCGCCGTTGTTTCCGTTATCCCCGGTGTTCGTGTTTCCACCGTTGTTTCCGTTATCTCCGGCGTTTGTGTTTCCACCATTGTTTCCGTTATCTCCGGTGTTTGTGTTTCCACCATTGTTTCCGTTATCTCCGGTGTTTGTGTTTCCACCGTTGTTTCCGTTATCTCCGGTGCTTCCACCCTGATCTCCGGTGCTTCCACCCTGATCTCCGGTGTTACCGCCCTGATCTCCTCCGGTGCTTCCGCCCTGATCTCCGGTGTTACCGCCCTGATCTCCTCCGGTGCTTCCGCCCTGGTCTCCGCTACCTGATTTTGCGATATAGAAATCTGCGTGCCAGCCATCATTTTCATGCTGTAATCTTCCGAAAGTGACATCTGTAAAATTCTCGCCGGACTGTAATAACGCAGAAATTGCTGCCCCATTCTGTGCGATCAAAAGATCTGTAGCACCATCAACGATTGTTGCCGTCTCTTTGCCGTCCGCATCCTTTTCAATGCGCACACCATTTTCAACAACTCCGATTGGTTTAAAATAGGAAGTACTCATAGACTTACCGTTTTGATCCAGCTGAATCTCTCGGTTGATCAGCAGGTAACCTTTTAACGTTGCACAGGTATGTGTCTCACCGGTCTGTACCGCTTCGCAGTATACACATTTCTTATCTGCATACTTTCCGACTTTAACAGCATTATCAACAATCTTTGTATCTTCTGCCGAATCGGAATCCTCTTTAAAATCATGCTCTACGGAGTAAGAAAGACTTACCGAATTATTAATCCAGCGACCGATTTTCTTGTCATATCCTCCCACAGACGTTCCGTTGATTGAAATATCTGTGATGCTATCATAAGTTCCGGAAATTTTAAATACTACATTTCCATTCAAATCCGTTTTATCGGATTTCTCAATGGTCGGGTTTTTCGCAATCCAGCCAAAATCATCATCATGTGCTGTAATACTTACGGCAACACCGTTTGCAGGCTGACCTTCCTCACAATCCACGTGAATGGAAATGGTAATCTTTTTATTACCATTTTCCGTGTCACCAATCGGCTTCATCTGAAACTTGTATGTTGCAAGTACCGGCTCCACATATGGATAGCACTCATCAACATGTGCATGCTCCTTGTCACAATTTAAAACATATTCCATGCATCCGCCGACTTCGGTTGAATGTGTGTGATTCTCCGGGATGCTACAGATCAGCTTCTGTTCTGAACAACCGCCTTCTGCTTTGGAATGTGTATGCTCTGTTTTACCACAGATAATTTTATCGCAATCCGCTGAATGAGTATGTTTTTCTTTAGGACAAAATGCACCCCAACCACAAAACACAGTATGCTTATGCTCTTCTTTGCCACAAATAATCGTCTTGCAAGAGGCCGTATGCGTATGTTCTTCCTGATCACATGTCTTATACTCGTAACAGTTTCCCTGATGGGTATGATTTTCTACAATATCACATGACTTCTGTGTGTAGCAATCTCCGCCGTATGCACTGTGCGCATGCTCTTCCTTGCCACAGATTGCATCCTGCTCATGGTCGTAATATCCATCTACATGCGGAGTAAGTTCAACTGAATCCCACTCATATCCCGGAAGTGCCTCTCCCTTGGCATTGAATACATTTTCATCCCCACGGTAAACCTTTCCCGGCTTATATCCCTGTGAATTCACGCTGTCATCTGTAGCCGTATAAGTCTCGACATCCGCATTCTCAACATCTGCCAGTGTTACCATTGCAGAGCCAAGTACCATGGTTCCCGCAAGTGCGAATGCTGCGATCTTCTTAAAAAAACCTTTTGCTTTCATAAGCAACCTCCTTCTTATTTCTATCCTTTCCAAAATATATTCGTTCCTTTTTATAATCATTACTATAACGGTAGAAGGTCACACGGAGGAAATTTCTGGAAACTGATTTGATGATCTGTTACCGATACGATCAGAAAAGGCATAAAAATAGGAAACGCACAAATTATGATCCGATTTGTACATTTCCTATTTGTCTATTGTTCCATGTGTTTTCCCATAAAACTGGCAGCCGACTGTGCCAGAATTCGAAAGACCTCAAGTTTCTGCGGATCATCACTTTTTGTCACGACAATAACTGCTCCCTGACAGTCTCCGTTGCAGATGATCGTAGACAATACGGCCCCCTTATGGTCACTCGTCCACGCTTTTGTGACTAACGGTAATTCTTCATGTACATTTGTCATAACAAACGTACCGCGTTTTTCCATAAGTGCTTCTACTTCCGGACTTAAGTGTTCTCCCTCGAGTTCCTTTCTTCCGCTTCCGGAGGCCGCAACAATATAGTCGCGATCCGTGATGCAGACAAGCGCCTCCGCTACCTGTGCGAGTGCTTCCGCATAACTTCCCGCGACTTCCCCTAACTCTCCGATCGGAGAATACTTCTTTAACATGATCTCACCTTCACGATTCGTAAAGATTTCAAGCGGGTCTCCCTCGCGGATACGCAATGTGCGACGGATTTCCTTAGGGACTACAATGCGACCGAGATCATCTATTCTTCGAACAATACCTGTTGCCTTCATATATAAAATTCCTCCTGTTTCCCACTTACTCTTCCATAATTGTGATGTATGGCTAGTATGTGGAAATCAGGAAGAATTATACTTGATTTGTCAGATGTCTTTGACAATATTCTGCAGTCCGATGATTTTTGCATTATGAATCATTTTTACTGTATAAAACACATTTTGATGATCGTATTATAAATTTCTGAATGGGTCTCTACAAAGGCAGTATTTTTTATTTTGGTATAACTATTTTATATCTGGCAGATTCTATCCGTTTTCCCACACAATTATTTTGTCTGTAGTTCCGTAATCATTGACCGCTTATTGGACTGTGATCGTTGCCTTCGCAGTCACACCGTCCACCGTTACGGTGATGATCGATTTTCCTTCCTTTAAAGCGATCACATGCCCTCTGTCGTCCACTGCTGCGACGCTCGGGCGGCTCGATTTCCACTTGGGTATTGTTTTGGAATTCGTTTGGACAGCAAGTTGCAACTCTCCTTCACAGTTCATCGTTGCCTTGCCGGGACGAAGTATGACATTAGGACGTTTCACTTTCACACGGCACGTTACATTCGTTCCGTCTGCCGATACCGTAATCACGGTATCTCCCGGTTTCTTCGCGGTAATCACACCGCTTTCATCCACCGTTGCCACACTCCTTTTACTTGACTTGTACCTGACTTCATGTCCGGTTGATACATCCGCCTTCAATTGAAATTCGCTTCCGTTGTCCATTGATACGGATGTCTGATTGAGATGGATCGTTGTCTTATTTACGGTAACGTTGCAACGTGCCTCCCCATTTCCCGTTTTGACGGTGATCCGGGCACTTCCTGCCTTCTTCGCCGTAATAAGACCATAGGTATTGACTGAGGCCACTTTACTGTTGCTTGAACGGAAACTTGGCTTTCGCCCATTGGATGTTACGGCATACAATTGGTACTCGTCCCCAATGTTCAGCTCCTTTTCATACACATTTAACACAACAAATGTAAGGCCTCTCGCATATACATCTATTTTCATTCCGGAAAAACCAAGCATGGATACCATGCACAGAAGAACCGCAAGGGTTCTGATCATTCGATTTGTCTTCATAAATTCCCCCTGATAAAAGGGAAAACGTATGTGATAGAATCTGCTGTGCTCCGATTATATCACATACGTCTCAAAATGCAAGCGTTTATACACGCTCGACTTTAATTACATTGGTATTGCCGATCTGTCCATTGATCAGACCTCCGGTCAAAACAACCGTGTCATCCTTCTGCAGCTTAAAGATCCCCTTTGCTTCCTTCATCGCGTTATAAAACATAACCTCCATCGAATTGAACTCCTCGCAAAGAACCGGTGTTACACCCCAGCTTAAGTTCAGCTTTCTCCATACACGCTCCGATGTCGTCATACCGATGATATCGACCGGACAACGGAAACGGCTGACCATGCGCACTGTCGTTCCGCTTAAGGAGCTGACGACGATACATTTAGCCTGTACATCAATTGCCATGGAACAGGTCGAATGTGAGATGGCATCAAGAATACTCTTGATCTCAAAATCAGAATTCTGAAAACGCTTGGTATACTTGATCTGACTTTCCGTATATTCTGCGATCTCTGCCATATTGCGGACAGCATCGACCGGGTATTTACCCGCAGCAGATTCTCCGGAAAGCATGATCGCGGATGATCCATCGTATACGGCATTCGCCACATCCGATAACTCCGCACGTGTCGGGCGCGGGTTGTGGATCATCGACTCAAGCATCTCCGTTGCTGTAATGACACGTGTTCCAAGAAGACGACACTTATTGATCAGATATTTCTGGATTGCCGGAACTTCCATTCCCGGAATCTCCACGCCAAGATCTCCCCTGGCGATCATAATTCCGTTCGCGATCTCACAGATCTCCTCAACATGATCCACACCGGAACGATTCTCGATCTTTGCAATGATATCAATATCCTCGCCGCCGTTTGCATCCAAAAAAGCGCGCAGATCCGCAACATCCTGCTTGGTTGATACAAAGGAAGCCGCAACGAAATCAACTTCGTTCTGAATTCCGAAAAGCAGATCCTGCTTATCCTGCTCACTCAGGTAAGCATGATTCATCACTTTATTCGGGAAATTCATACTCTTGCGGTCCGAGAGATCCCCACCTGCGATAACTTTACAGACAGCATCCGGTGCTTTCAGCTTCGTTACCTCCAGAATAATAAGACCATTGTTTACAAGAATGCGGTCTCCCACTTTCAGATTCTCGATCAGGTTCTTGTAATTGACAGCAACGCGCTGCTCGTTTCCAACGATATCTTCCGTTGTCAGCGTAAAGGTCGCGCCTTCTTCCAAATGGATCTTTCCGTTTTCAAATGTTTTAATACGGTATTCCGGTCCCTTGGTATCCAGCATGATTGCAATTGGAAGAGAGAGTTTCTTTCGTACTTTTTTGATCAGATCAATCTTTTTCTGGTGTTCTTCGTGGCTTCCATGTGAAAAATTCAAACGTGCAACGTCCATTCCCGCCTGACACATCTGTGTGAGTGTTTCCTCATTCTCACTTGCCGGTCCAATCGTACAAATAATTTTGGTTTTTCTCATTTTCCAATTCTCTCCTTACCTAATAATTCCGCCTCTACTGCAAATGATCAATCCCCTTCATCTATGATATCATCCTACGCATTGGCAATCGCATCCGCCAAAGCCTCAAGCGCCGGCATATCAGACTCCTTCATTGTGGACTTGATCGTTACCATCGGATCAACGATCGTCACATTCTTCATGGTCTCAAGAATTGCTTTCATCGTTCTGCCTGCAGTCGGTCCCCACGAGCCGTTCTCGATGATACCAATGGTACGGTTCTGGTATGCCTTGGACTGTAAATGATGTAAGAAATCCTGCATACATGGGAATACGCCACCATCATAGCTTGCCCCGGCAACAACCATACGATCATAACGGAAAGCATCCTCGATCACTTCTGCCATATCTTCTCTTGCAAGATCACTGACAACGACCTTCTCTACTCCTTTTGCGCGGAGCATCTCTGCAAACTTTTCAGCAGCCTTGGCCGTATTGCCGTGAATGGAGGCATATGCAACAAGTACGCCTTTGTCCTCCGGACGGTAGCTGCTCCATGTGTCATATAAGCCGATATAATATCCAAGATTCTCTTTCAGAACCGGTCCATGTAAAGGACAGATTGTCTGGATATCAAGGTTTGCTGCCTTCTTCAATAATGCCTGTACCGGAGCACCATATTTACCAACGATATTAAAGTAATATCTTCTTGCCTCACCGGACCATCCCTCTTCGTCTTCAGAATCAAGTGCACCAAACTTACCGAATCCGTCTGCGGAAAAGAGAATTTTCTCGGTACTCTCATAAGTTACCATAACTTCCGGCCAGTGTACCATCGGCGCCATCACGAATGTCAGCGTATGATTTCCAAGTGATAATGTATCACCTTCTGCGACCGTCAGTTTCTTTACATTTGGATCGATATCGAAGAACTGCGGAAGCATAGCAAATGTCTTGGCATTTCCAACCAATGTCACATCCGGATAGAGTTCTAACAGTCTTCCGATGCTTCCCGCATGATCCGGCTCAAGATGCTGGATAACAAGATAATCAACCTTACGTCCGGCTAAAGTTTCCGTAAGATTCTTCTCCCACTCTTTCATTCCCCGTACATCAACGGTATCCATAAGTGCAACCTTCTCATCCAGGATCAGATAAGAATTGTAGGACACACCTTTCGGAACAACGTACTGACTCTCGAACAGATCGATCGTCTTGTCGTCGACTCCAATATATTTTACTGCATCTGAAATTGTTACCTTCATATTCATATACCCCTTTCTATGGTTTATTTACTAATCATCCATTCGATCCACGAGATCGTTTTCCTTTTCTTTCTCTAAATCTTCCGGGCTCATATACTTGCGGAAAATACGCTCAAAAATAGCATCATACGTTACAAACAGTAATGCAGGCATCAGGAAGATCAGAATCGGGAAAAGATAAATGACAAATACTGTGACTGCAAAAAGCAGCAGAACAAGCAGTGACCAAGGCAGATGAATGATCATCATGAGCAATGAATTCTTCAGTGTCGCCTTGATCCCATCCTCAAATCGCGCAGCATATGGGAACAAATAACATGCCCAGATAATACTGAACAAAATCATAATCAGGAAGAAATAGAAAAATGTACCCATTGTATTTCCTGCTTTTAATGTCTGATATGTAATATAAGCATCCATGCCAAGGACGATCTGCACAACCAATAGTACCAGCCAGGACAAGGTTGACTGCTTAAATCCCTTCGTTAATGCATGGAAGAAATTCTTGGTCATATAACCCCTGTTTCCACGCACCGATTTGTGAACGGCATAGTAGAGCGCACTTGTTGATGCGCCAAATGTAATGATCGGAAGACAGCAGACAAGCCATATTGCGCTTAGTGCTATACAATCCACCATTTTACCTAATGCCTGAAAGACTTTATTATCCCAATTAAACTTCATTCGTATCCCTCAGCTTTCCAATGATTTCCTCGCAGATCTGTTCTCTCGTTTTCCCATCTGTCTGAATGGTAATGTCGGCAGCTTCCTCATACAGCGCACGACGCTTCTCCATAAGTTCTGCAATATATTCGACATTCATATGTCCGTTAAGAATCGGGCGGTCCGTACTGTTTTTGACCCGCTCAAAGATGGTTTCCGGTGATGCCTTCAACAAAACGATCCGTCCGCTTTTCTTCATATTCTGCGTGTTTTCCGGTCGTACAACCACGCCGCCTCCACAGGAAACGATACTCGGCTCCTGTTTTCCAAGATCAACTACAAGCTGACTCTCGATCTCTCTGAAATGTGCTTCTCCATACTGTGCAAAGATATCATTGATCGACATTCCCTGTTCCTGTACAATGCGCTCATCCATCTCTACCAGTGGGAAACCCAGTTCTCTCTGCAAGGTCCTTGCGATCGTACTCTTGCCGGCGCCCATAAATCCAATGAGAAAAATATTACAATTTATTCCCTTGCTCATGAAAAAAATTTCTCCTTTACTTCTTCTACCGGCATGTCCATACCTGTGTATAACTTAAATGCGGCAACTCCCTGCCACAGAAGCATACCTTTGCCACCGATACATGTGCATCCGGCTTCCCTGGCTTCACGAAGCATCTTTGTTTCTTCCGGATTGTATACAGCATCACATACAACAAGTCCCGGGCGGAATGCGGACAGATCCTTGACGACACTCTGATCATCCATCGGCTTCATTCCAACAATCGTTGCATTGGCAAAGATATCACTGGACTGAATCTCTTCCGTCATCTTTGCGGTATCCGCAATGTCATACACATTCACAACAATTCCCGGCACTGCTGCGCGGATCTTCTCTGCTGTCTGAAGTGTTCTCTCGAAAAACGCATCCTTAATATTAAAAATCGTAATCTCTCTTGCTCCGTCAAGTGCACACTGCACCTGAATCGCGGTTGCCGCACCGCCGCCTCCTGCCACAGTAATCTTCTTGCCTTTGATATCAATTCCGTGGTCCTTGAGGTTATTTACAAATCCCTCTCCGTCTGTGATATATCCGGTAAGTTTACCGTTGTCATTCACGATCGTATTGACCGCTCCGATGATCTGTGCTGCCGGTGATAACGCATCTACCTGTCTGGCAGCCTCTGTCTTATCCGGCATTGTCACATTGCAGCCCCGCATATGAAAAAGCTTCATTGCGTCTAAGGCATCCTTTACCTGATCTTCTTTTATATCAAATGCGACATATGCATAATCCAATCCCAGCTTTGCGAAACTGTAATTGTACATTGCCGGTGATCCGGAATGTCCGACCGGTGATCCGATCAAGGCGAGCAATCCGGTGTGTCCTGAAATTCTCTCTTCCATCTATGTGTGCTCCTTCAATCTTGTAAGATATCTAACTACGATTTTCCATTCCCCGGACTCTCGTAATTATTGTAATCATATCATAAACTCTACACCTGCGACAAGAGTTCGAGCGGCTTATCAATCATTGTTTTTGCACCGTGCTCCAGAAGAAACGGAACGTCTCTGAATCCCCATGTAACAGAGATACAGTCCAATCCGGAATTCTTTGCTGTCTGGATATCGACATCGGAATCTCCCACATAGATTGCGTCACTCTTTGTCACTCCAAGTTCATGCAACGCCTTTTCTACCATATCCGGTGCCGGTTTTCTGGCAACCCCCTCCATCTCTCCGATTGCAGCGGAGGTATAACCCTGAAAGAACTTCTCATTCAATTCCTTCACCGCAGAGTCAAGCTTGTTGGAAACGATCGCAATCTTGATTCCACGCTCCTTTAATTCCTTCATTACCGTTAAGACATCCGGGTACGGTGCCGTATGATCCAGACAATGCGCAGCATAATATTCTTTAAATGCCGCAAACGTCTGCTCAAACAATGGATTTTTCTCTCCATCCGGCACTGCGCGAACCATCAGTTTGCGCACTCCGTTGCCGACATAACGCCGCACCTGATCCAATGTACACTGTGGCATTCCCTGCGATGCAAGTGCTGCATTGGTCGCATCTTTCAGATCTTCAAGCGTATCCAGAAGAGTTCCGTCCAGATCAAAAATAACTGCCTTGTGTTCCTGTGCCACTCCCGCTCTGTGATACGTCTGCTCAAAAAATTCTTTCTTCATAATACATACACCTTCTATCTGTTGCGTATCATCGGTCAGATAATCTCCGATTCTTCCCAGCGTATAATGCTGTTCTCCGTCTGTCTCTGTAAAAAGCTTAACCTTGCGATCAAGGCATCGTGCATGAATGAACAATTTTCCTTTTGGTACGCAGATCTTTGCTTTACTCATCGGTTCAATAACCATGCCTGTTTTTTCAACTTTAATCGTCGGGGAATACTCGGCGTCCTTCAGCCTGAACTTCCAGTCCGGATAACTCCGGTACTGTTTTGCGAAATCATCCTCTCTGCAGAAAAGCACGCCGCCCATTGGACTGACCGTAAGAATCATATCCGGCTCGACGACCATATTAAGATCCCCATGCATCGTACGTACCAGTACGCGACTTCCTGCGGCAGCCAGATCCGTAGCACGGACATACCCCCACGGTACCGATTTTCTGCAATAATGCTCCGAATTGCTGCTGTCAAGCCTGCACTCACCGGCATAAATAATATCCGTGTCATCCATATATTGACGGAACCGATGATCCAACACGGATTTCACCCCGGATGCAGTCGGATGTTCGCTATCACTTTCCTCGTCCAATTCCATACGAGGTGTAAAGTGATGCATCTCACATAACTTTAAATACTCTTTTGTAAGAAGGTCCATTGCAATAAAACCACCGGCCTTGGCCTCATGTCCGCCACCGGAACCGATTCCTTTGCTGAGTTCTGCTGCAAGCTCATTGGCTTTCACTTCTTTGATACAGCTTCGAACAGAAAATTTAACTCCGTCCTGAACCACATTAAACACGATACAGGTGTCGATTGCATCTACTTCAAGCACCAGATCACTGATGATTCCCAGCACATTCGGATCGCACGGGCCGGACTTAACTACGGCAGCACGATACTCTTCATTGTAATCACTGTGCAGTAATGCAGCTCCGGCCGTCTCCAGGTCTTCCAACGACAAATTTGCATTGCGGTACTTGTGCATCAGCTGTGCATCAAACACCGCTTCATCCCGTAAATCCTTGTCAAGAGGATGTGCAAGCTCCGACAGGCCGCTCGTGTCTGTATAAAGTCCATAATACAATGCCGTCGATAATTTACGGTTTTTCTGTATCTCAAAGCCCTCATCCTTAAGCATCTGCCAGACCAGCGTCGAACACGCACCAAGATTACTTCTTACTTCCGATAATTCCGGAAGGGTTGTGCTGATACGGTGATGGTCGATGACCGCTATCGTATGAGCATCAAATCGGGCAGAATTACCCCCGCCGTACTGACAGTCTACCATGACCAGAAGATCCGGCGTATGGTCCAGTTTCGTCACATGGCGAACCGGAATGCCAAGGTCTTCCACCATCATAACAAGATTTGTTTTGCGGATCCGGTTACGACCGGCGTAGATCAGATCCGGCTTTTTGCCCTGTGACTGCAGATACAAATATACCGCGAATCCACACGCCAATGCATCAGCATCCGGATTGTCGTGGCACTGTATCACAATTGATTCATATGGTAAAAAATCTCTTAGTTTCACAAATGGTTCCTCTTATGCACTTATTTACTAATGTTATATGGGAAGAAGACATTACTGCGTCCCTTTTTATCAAACATTGAATTATATTGTAATATATTGTAACGGTTAATCCACTCCGCTTCCTCCCCTGTTGCCTCGTCAAGATGCAGATAGCATCCCTGGCTCTTGGAATAGTAGCCTCTTGAGTTGATTGCCGGAACAACCTCCATCATATCCGCAAGAAATTTGTTGTACTCCGGCAACGAAATTCCCGCACGCTCGAGCGTAAGTGTAGACAGATAATTCAAACTTGTAATGTCCACAGTTTCCTCCGGGGTATCATAGTTCGTCCAGATAAAGAATGGAACTGTGTATAACTTTTCTAACTCATCCTCTGTCAGTCCGGAAAGGCCCTTGCCATTCAAAAGCGGATAAAAGTTACTGTTCAGACTTGGCTGATGATCTCCGAAAAATACGATTTCCACCGGATCGTCCACTTTGGAAAAATAATTGATCAGATTCTCTACGGCTTTGTCACTCTCATGGACCAGAGAGAGATACTGATTTGCATCCGTGTAAGAACGTCCGATTTTATACACACCTTCATGGAAATTATCATACGCTTCTCCGTATCCGCCATGGTTCTGCATCGTAATTCCCATAAGATACAGCTTCTCATTGGCACCACGACTCTCGTACCGGTCGATGATCTTATCATACAGTTCCTGATCAGTAATATACTCACGGAGGATCTTGGTCTGGTCAAAATAGTCAATAAAATGCATTTCATCATATCCGATATTCGGGTATACCTGATTACGGCTCCATCCGGTCTCGTAGTACGGATGCATTGCAACACATGTATAACCGATATCTTTTAAATTCGATACGATCGATGTCGGCGTATCACTGATATATTGCTGATATACGACCGATCCGCTCGGCAGGAACGCCATCGAGTTTCCGGTCAGGTATTCCCACTCGGAATTCGGTGTCTTCGCGCCAAATACGGACGAAAGTGCATATCCCTTTGTTGTGTTTTCTTTCAAAGAATCAATAAAAGGGGTTACTTCCACATTTGTATTCAGATCACCTAACACACTCAGATCCGAAAATGATTCATTCATAATTACGATAACGGTCGGATCCTTAACGTCTGTCTTGGAATCGTCTTTATCATCCGCCTCATACTGCTTGTCCAGCTGTGCAATCGCATCCGCCGAATAACCATCCGGAGCAGACACAAAACTGTCTCGGATTCCCAAAATAAAATTCAGGATATAACCATTGCGATAGGTTCCCTTCTGTTCCCACGTCTCGGTATTGATATCATAAGCATTTACCACAACGATCATACATGCGATCGTTGCCAGCATCACATCAATAATGCGCATTTTCCATGCATGTGCAAACTTGATGTGGCACTTGCGTACAAAAGCAATAAAAAGTGCTGTTGCAAAAATCACATAAGCACCTTTGTCGTTTAACCGCAATTGATAATTGCCCGCAACGCTTAAGCCGGTTCCAATGGAACGCATATCCGCAAATTGAAATTCATTTCCACGAAACAGGTATACAAAATAATTTACAAAAGCAAAACACAGCAGGGTAACATGGGAGATAATGCAACTTAGACCACTGTTGTTTGTAAACAACTGTACAACAAAGTATACAACAAGACAACACAAGACATTCAGAAAACATTTATAGTTACTTGTCCTTGCAAATAATTCAGAATCCAGAAGCAGCCACTGGATAGCAAATGTGGTAAAAATCGATCCCGCAATAAACAAAATCATCGTCCAAAGCCACGGATATCTCTCATCCAGCTCAACCTTTAAACTTTTGACCAGATAGTACAACACTCCGTAACCTATCAATGCTGCAATATGAAATCCGATCGTCACATACATCACAATGGCTAAAATAATGGCAATCGCCGCTCTTATATTATTTTTTCTATCATATTCAAGTCGTATTTTAAAATTCATTTTCATTCCACTACAATACAACAAAATTCCCGGCATGTAAACCGGGAACCCTGTGTCTAAATCTTAATTTTATATGAAAAATCTTCGGACTTTACTTCTTCTTGAAGTTCGTATAACCTTTCTGTTTGTATGGATGCTCTGCCCATAACTTATCAGCAGTCTCTTTCCACTCATTTGCGTAATCCACGCATTTACCGCAAAGATGCTCTACCGGCTCTGCTTCCTCAACATCGGTTGAATGAGCACCGGTCTCATGTACCATTCTCTGAAGAATCTCAGGATTCTCAAGCATCGGACATGGACGAAGCATGTTCTCATTAAATGGCTGATTATCTCTATATGCCATAAACAGTGGCTGCTTTAAGCACTCAAGAAGTGATTTCTCACGGATATTGGCGCCTGAATAATGAATAAATACGCACGGCTCCACATCACCCTTCGGGTTAATATGGCAGTAGTTACGTCCACCGGCGATACATCCTCCAACGAACTCACCATCGTTCTGGAAGTCCATAACGAAGATCTCTTTTCCGCCTTCTTTTGCACGAACTTCACGGATTCTGTGATAAATATATTCTCTCTGCTCCTTGGTCGGCATCAGTTCCGGTGAAGCCTTCATACCAACCGGCATCAGATGGAAGTACCATGCGAAACGGCTTCCGTGCTCGATCAACAGATCGAAGAATTCGTCGCTTGTTACAGCGTCCATATTCTTGCTTGTGTAACATACACTATTACCAAAGATCAGTCCATTCTTATGAAGCAGATCCATGGCAGCCAGTACCTTGTTATATACACCCTCGCCACGACGGAAATCGTTGGCATCCTCAAATCCCTCAAGGGAAATAGAAAGTGAAAGATTACCGACTCTCTTCATATCATCACAGAACGCCTGGTCAACCAGTGTTCCGTTTGTATAACAATGGAACGCACAGTCATTATGCTTCTCGCAAAGCTTAATGATATCCGCTTTACGAACCAGCGGTTCTCCACCGGTCATCATGTAAAAGTATACACCGAGTTCTTTACCCTGTGTTACAATGCTGTCCATCTCTTCAAAACTTAAGTTCAGCTTATGTCCATACTCTGCAGCCCAGCATCCGGTACAATGAAGGTTACATGCACTGGTAGGATCCATAAGGATCAGCCACGGAATATTGCACTGCTCAACTTCTCTCATCTTACGAATTTTCTTTGTTCCGGCAAATGCTGCCTGATAGCCAAGGTTCAAAGCAGTCATCTTCGCAACATGTGGATCTGTTTCATCAAGAAGTCTGTTGACATAACGCATCCATTTATGTTCCGGATTCATAATCATCTTCTTGGCACCTTCATAGGACTCCGCTGTAAAATTGTCTCCCATGAATTTCTGAACCAGATTGACAATATTGAGTAACGCCTTCTCTCTATCTTTGTTCAGGTTTTTTAAGGTTGCATCGATTGCAAGTGAAAATGCCTGTCTCTCTGCCGCATCTTTTAAACTAGCCATCTCTTACTCCTCCGTTTTCTCTCTTATTCTTTGACTCTATTTGGAAGTATATTGGATTTTCTGTCGATTGAGAATATTCAAACATACTATCGTGTATATTTTCAATATACACTTTTCCAAATTTGTCTATTGGTATCTGTTATCTATTAGTATTACATGTAGTTTTCGATACCATGTTTGATTATATCACTATATTATCCAATGTCAACTTATAATTATAAGCGGGATTTTTCAATAATGACTTTCTCTATTGTATGCTGCATCCCTTGGAATCATTTAGGAAAATGCAAAAAATTCTTTAATCTGATTTAAAATAATATCCATCAGTCTCATTCGTGCTTCCACTCCTGCCCACGCGATGTGTGGTGTGATCAAAAGTCTCTCACTATCCTTGATCCCGCGAAGCGGATTCTCCGGTTGCATCGGCTCCACAGACAATACATCAAGGCCTGCCGCTGCGATCGTTCTATTATTCAAAGCTTCCGCAAGATCTGCTTCGTTGATGATCGGTCCTCTTCCTACGTTCAAAAGAATGGCAGACGATTTCATTTTGGCAAACGCTTTTTGGTTCATCAATCCAAGAGTGTTCTCATCAAGCGGTGCATGTATTGACACAATGTCCGACCGTTCCAATAACTCGTCAAAGCTGACACGCTCATAACCCGGCTGTGAATTTCTTCCGGATGTCGAATAATAGATTACATGACAACCGAATGCCTTTGCAATATCCGCGACTCTCCGCCCGATATTACCAAGTCCGATAATTCCATATGTCTTTCCGGAAAGTTCATGAAACGCTTTTGCAAAATGTGTAAATGACACATCATTTACATATTTTTCGGATTTCACATAGTTATCATAATACGGAAGTTTTTCTAATAAGTAAAAAAGCATTGCAAACGTGTGCTGTGCTACCGATTCTGTCGAATATCCCGCCACGTTACGCCACTCGATTCCTTGTTTCGCCAGATATTCTTTATCCAGATTGTTTGTCCCGGTCGCGGTCACACACACAAGCTTCAAATGTTTCGCAGCCCCGATTGTCTGCTCATTTACCTGTACTTTATTCAGCACAAGCACATCCGCATCCTTGGAACGTTCTCTTGCTTCCTCCGCAGTCGAAAACCCGTATTTTACTACCTCTCCAAGTTCGTCAAACCCGGACAGATCAATATCTTCACCTATCGTTTTTGCATCCAGGAATACTATTTTCACTTTATCTGTCTCCTTTCATTTTGCTTTATGTATTGTTTTCAATCCGCCTTCAAAAAGCGCTTTCATCCGGGCGATACTTCCAAGAAATCCCGTAACCCGCACATTTATTTTACGCACAGGTATAAATAAAGTAAAGAACCATACCGATACATATTACAAATCTATGAAAAGGAGAAGCATTATGGCAGCTGTATCATCCGGTGTCAGCCTGAGCACCAATTATTTTTTGAACAATTTTTATGAGAACAATCGAAGCGTCAGCAAATCATCCGGTCGCAGCGATTATACAAAGCTTGAGCTCTCCTATGAGGACAGTCGTGCACTTACACGTGCAGCTAAGCGTCTTCTCAAAAATGATTACGGTTCCGATACCGATGAAAAAGATACCGCAATCTCTGACACAACGCGTTCCGCTTTAACCGCCTTTGTTGATACTTATAATAATACGGTTGACTCTTCCAAAACTTCAACGGATCATGACACAAAGTATCAATTGAAAAAAATGAAGGCTTATCTGCATAAATATTCGGATGAACTGGAGCATATCGGAATTTCCATGGAATCCGATGGCAAGCTTAAGATCAATGAGGATTTGTTAAAAACAGCCAAGAATTCCAAAGTTCGCAAAATCTTCTCCTCCGATCAGGAATTTTCCAAGAAGTTCCTGAATTTGAGCAAAAAAGCTCACTCTGCAGTAGAGAGTGATATTTATTCCCAGATCAACGGGAAAGGCCTGCATGTCAATATTGCACTTTAAAGCGTCTCCAACCAATCACAAATCTGTTTTCTGGCGTTTTGCGGAATATTGGCACACTGCGCCATCCGCATCTTTTCAACATATTCCGGCTTGTCGAGTTTCTTTAAGGCATTCCCTAATTCCAGTCTCGGATGACGTACCGCAATACTCATTCCTGTCTTCGAAAAATATTTCACATTTTTCGATTCACAGCCCGGAATCGGATTCATATGAATATAAGGTACCTGTGCGACAGCCGCTTCTGTTGAGGACAGTCCACCCGGTTTGGATAAAAAAATATCGCAAGCTTTCATATATAATGCCATTTGATTTGTTTTCCGGATCAATATAAGACGGTCTCCGTATTCTTTTTGTAAATGTTGGTACAATTTTTCATTGTTCCCGCATACTACGATCAATTTTCCATCTACTTTATCCCATTTAAATTTATTCAGCAAAATTCGAATTGTTTTTTTCATATCTCCCGCGCCGATACTTCCACCTGTCAATAATACATAATGTCCATCCGGATCAAGTCCAAGCGCTTCTTTTGCGAAAACAGGATCCATCTCTTCATCAAACGCACGTCTTACCGGAATCCCATATGGACGAAGCTTTTCTTCCGGAATCCCTCTTTTTATGAAATCTGCCATCTGTGTCTTTCCCGGCACAACATAATAATCGCAGTTCGTCTCCTCCGTAAACGGAATGCACACATAATCCGTCGCAATAAATACCGTTGGTGGAAGCAACACGCCTTTTTTCTTAAGATAAGTCACAAGTTCCGCAGGGTACAAATGTGGCATTAAAATGACATCCACCGGATGCTTCTGCAGATACTGCCAAAGTTTTTTTGCCACTTTAATGTTCGCATAATATACCGGTGACTTACCGGGAATATTACGCACAATCCCGCCAAGAGAGTACACAACCCCAAACAATTTCGGAGAATGCTGCACCATCTTCACATAGATATTACCAACTTCTTCCGCAAGCTTGTGGCTTACCAGCTCATACGGATCCATCATAACTACGTGATGACCTCGCACTTCCAATTCTTCTTTTATCGCTGCACCGGCCGCATTATGACCACCACCGGTGCTACAGGATAAGATCAATGCATCCATAACAACCTCACTTTACACGCTTCACGATGTTCTCCACTCATATGCATCCTCAGGCATACAACCACTGTGATCAGGAAAAAGCCCAATTTCTGTGCCAGCGTCTCTCCCCACACAAAAAAGATTCCCATCGCACATAAATATGTTGCGATCGTGCGATAAAAGTGTGGTGTAATCCTTATAACGACCGAAAATAAAATAAAGAAAAAGGCCAATATGAGTGCAGGAAACAGATTGGGAACAAATCCGAGCAGACATCCAAATGTTGTTGCAATTCCTTTTCCCCCATGAAAATGCCAATACAACGGAAATGCATGTCCTACCACCGGAGCGAGAAGTACGAATGCCAGTCCAAACACATGCACTGCATCCGGAACCGTTCCCCAAATGCTTCTGTCCATGCCACATAGCTTCTGCATTAACATAGAATCGCGCATCTGAATACATAGAAATACCGGCAGAAATCCCTTTCCCATATCGCCGATAAGCGTAAGAATCCCGCATAACATTCCACCCTGCATGAAAGCATTGGCCGTTCCAGGATTTAAGTCTTTTGTTCCACGAATGATATCTTTCTTCAGAATTAATTGCCCGAATATAGGCGCGAAAAGAATACTTCCCAACAAGTACCCCATAAGTATCAGCAACAGATAGTAAAGCATACGCCCATCTCCTATCCTGTATCTTGAAATGTTTGTTTATTCGTTTTTTATAATAAAAAAATGCCTAGTTCCGGAATCGAACCAGAGACACGAGGATTTTCAGTCCTCTGCTCTACCAACTGAGCTAACTAGGCATATCTGTGATATTTATCACAATAGTTGCGGGAATAGGATTTGAACCTATGACCTTCGGGTTATGAGCCCGACGAGCTTCCAGACTGCTCCATCCCGCGCTATATGCAACCACCATTGCTTCCTGTATCACAATGTCCGTTGCTTGTTAACATAATGTATTATAACTCTTTCGTACCCACTTGTCAAATCCGCTTCCGCACCCTGCTTTTTCCTGCCTTACTCTATCATTATATGCAGAGCTGACATCCTATAGAACCG
>URQG01000005.1 GCA_900549895.1 uncultured Lachnobacterium sp. | reverse complement strand
ATCTGTGTCAGACGGACACCGGCTCGGAATGGTTCAAACGTTGTCGTACACAAAAATCAAGAGAAAAATATGTTGCGCCAAATTCAGCAATTCCGTCTGAAATCGCAGAAAAGAAATCGGTGGGCACGGTCTCTGCAAAAATTCTATAAACATATTGGCGAAAAAAGAGCAATAGATGGAGGTGGTAGTAATGGACATGATACGGTATCTTCCGAAGGAGATGCGCCAAAGTGTGGACAGCGATACGGTGGAGAAAGCCGAGGAGATCAGGCTTCGGGTCGGACAGCCTCTTGAAATTGTAATGGGAGATGAGGGAATAAAGCGGTATGGGAATATATCGCAGATGCAGATGCGGGAGTGCCTGAATTATCTGACGGGATATTCTCCGTATATATTGGAAGAGGAAATGCGCCAGGGCTTTTTTACGATTGAGGGTGGACACCGCGTGGGTATTAGCGGTCATACAAGTTACCACAGAGGTGATAAAGGTGCGGTAACAGACAGTGTAAGCAGTGTGGGGGCCATCAATATCAGAGTTGCGCATGAAGTGAAGGGATGCGCAGCAGAATTGATCCCGTGGATGAAAAAAGGAGAGGGATGGTATCATACGATCCTGTTTTCGGGACCGGGGGTGGGGAAAACAACCTGTCTCAGGGATCTGATCAGGATCATTTCAAGCGGAGAGGGCTTACATAGAGGATATAAAGTCGGCTTAGTGGATGAACGATCGGAGATTGCGGCGTGCCATATGGGAGTACCACAGAATGATCTTGGGGAGAGATGTGATGTACTTGACAATTGTCCCAAAAGCGTTGGAATGCGGATGCTGCTGCGATCGATGTCACCGGAAATTCTGGCGGTGGATGAACTGGGGAGCGCAGAGGAATTCGAAATGGTACAGGAGGCAATGAACAGTGGTGTGTATGTGCTTGGTACGATGCATGCGGGAAATGTAACTGAACTGATTTTACACAAGGGAATGAAGAGCAAAAGAGGACAGAAGGATACAGTACGTCTGATCGAAATAGGCAGAAATGGAACACGACGACAGTACCGTGTTTATAACGGGGAGGGCGAACGTCTGTGGGAAAGTTAGCCGGGAGTGTGTGTATTCTTACAGGCTGTATGGTGCTATTGGTCTGTTGGATGGAACGGATGAAAAGAAGCAGGCAGTCCATGCAGGAAATTGTCCGTTTTTTTCGCAGCTGGGAGTATTCTCTTCAGATCAGGCAGATGCGGGTTACAGAGTTTTTAGAAACATATCCGTATACCGTACCGGAACTTCGTCTGGTAGCTGATGAGGTGAGAAGAACTCTGCTTTCACATACGCATTCGACGGGACAGGAGGTATGGGAAGAGGTACTTGAGAAATATAAATCCGTATTAGGAGTGCCGGAAGATGCATATCAGATATTCATACGCGCCGCCGATGGCTTTTTTGGGACCAACAGCAGGCAGGCGCAGCAATGTATTCAGGCATGTACCGGGATGTTGGAATGTGTCATCAAAGAAGAACAAAAGAATTACCGCGAAAAACGAAGAGTTTATATGCCGGTCGGAATGCTCACGGGAGTCATGATCGTGATTCTGTTGATTTAAACGGAGGAAAGGGACGATATGGGAGTAACAATCATATTCAAAATCGCTGCGGTAGGCATTGTTGTAACCGTGCTGAGTCAGGTGTTAAAGCACAGCGGCAGAGAGGAGCAGGCGTTTCTGTTAAGTCTTGCAGGACTGATCATCGTATTGTTCTGGATCGTTCCGTATATCAGTGAACTATTTGAAACGATGGAAACGCTTTTTGTCATGTAGCTTATGATGGTCAGAATCGGAATGATCGGAATTGCGGCGATCCTTCTTGCCATGCCGCTACGAAAAGAAAAGGGCGAATTTGCGTTATTGCTTGTTCTTGCGGCTGGAATGCTTATTTTTGTGTATTCACTGGCACGTATACAGACGGTGCTTGTTTTTTTGACGGACCTGATAGAAAGCCTGCCGATTGAAACTAAGTATCTTACTCCGCTTTTTAAAATGCTTGGGATAACTTATGTGGCGGATTTTGCTGCTTCCTTTTGCCGGGAATCCGGGTATTCGTCCGTTGCCGGACAGATGGAACTTTTTGCAAAACTGTCCATTATCGCGTTAAGTATACCGGAACTGCAATATCTGGTGGATGTGTTGGAGAATTTTTTGTAGATGAAAAGCTGGGGAAAGAAAACAATTGTGATGCTATTGATCATTAGCGGAATTCTTGGGGTGCCGCAGAAAGTCAAGGCACAGGATTATGTGCAGGAGATAATGGAAGAACTGCAGTTGAATGAAATAGACGAGAGCATTGAGGAGAATGATATTCCGGATAAGCTCCGGTTTTATGATCTGGCAAAGGCATTTGCCACGGACGGAGCGGATGGCGTGGATGCGCATATGATATGTAAGTATGTGTTTGATCTGTTTTTTTATGAAGTAGCGGAGGTTAAGCCATTTCTTTTTCAGATTGTTGTAATTGCCTTGCTTTTTGCGTTATTCGGAAAACTTCTTGTCACACGGCAGGGATATGTTTCGGATTTGGGATTTTTTATGGTATATACGGGAATCGTTCTTCTTTTGCTGCAGTCATTTACGCTCATCGGACGAGTTGTGGAGGAGGGGGTAAGTAAGATGGTGTCTTTTATGACTGCATTTATTCCCACCTATGCTGCAACACTTTTGCTGTCAGGAAATTCGTCGAGTGCGGGATTTTTTTATGAGGTGGCATTCGGTATGATCTATTTGTTGGAACTGGCGATGAAGTTCGTGTTTGTTCCGGGGGTACATATCTATGTGCTTCTTATCATGATGGATCATATGTTTGAGGAGCGTCGTTTCTTAAAACTGGCAGAGCTGATCGGAAGCGCAGTGCGCGGGATGCTTAAATTCGGATTGGCGTCTGTCGTAGGATTTTCGGTGGTACAGTCCATACTGACCCCTGCAAAAGACCGTCTTTCAACGAGCAGCCTTTATCATGGAATCCAGTCCATACCAGGTGTCGGAAGTACATTCAGTGCGACCGGCGAACTATTGCTCGGATGTGCGATCATGATCAAAAACAGCGTAGGTGCTGCTGCGCTTGTTGTTTTACTTATTGTATGTGCGGCTCCACTCTGCAGTGTGTTTTGCTTTACGGTTATGTATCGGGTGGTGGCTGCCTTTTTAGAGCCGTTTTGCGATAAACGTATTGTGGAATGTGTGGCGGGAGTGGGACGGGGCAGCGGTATGTATTGCAGGATTCTGTTTGATCTGATGTTATATTTTTTTATAACGGTTTCAATGATCAGTGCATCGACGAGTTTTATTTTTTAGGAGAGCTTATGAATACGGTCGTGGAATTTGTGAAAAATTATTTTGTCTTTTTACTGGTGCTGTATTTGTTTTCTTATCTGGCACCACAGGAAAGTTACCGGAAATATTTTCGCTTTTTTGTGAGCGCGCTTATGATCGCGGTGCTTATGAAGCCGGTGCTGGGAATCATGCAGAAAGATGTGAGGGATGAGGCGATGCTGCAGCTCGATTCTATTGCCGAACAATTGGAAGAAAACCAGTATGAGGGAAAGGGGGAAGATGTCTTTGAATGGTTCCTGGAGCGTGAAGGAGTGGATTACAAAGCGTTTGAAAATAAAGAGTAAGACGGACGGAATCATATTGATTCTGATCGGGATATTGATCCTGATTGTTTTGGCCCCAACGGGAGAAAATACAAAGAAGAAAAATGCAAATGAGACTGCGGGATGTGGGAAGTCTTCTACCGATGAAAGCATATCGGAGAGTCAGGTGCAGACAGATACAGAGTATGTTCGTATGCTCGAGGATCAGGTACAGGAATTAATCGGGAGTATGGATGGCGCAGGAAAAGTCCGTGTGATGCTGACACTGTCCGATGATGGACTTACACATCTTGATAAGGATGTGAAGACACAGGAGAAGACACGCGAGGAAACAACGGTAATCTATGATCTGGGAGATACGAAACAACCATATGTGATTCAAAAGGAGCGTCCGAGGGTGGAAGGAATCGTGGTGGTCGCACAGGGGGGAGACAGCCCCGGAGTTATTGCGGAAATAACCGATGCGATGCAGTCATTATTTGACCTTGAGGCGCATAAAGTGAAAGTAGTTAAAATGTCAGTGCAGGAGGAATAGCTGTGAAAAAAATCATTCATAAAAATCAGGTCGTAATTACAACGCTTGCAGTACTTATCGCAATCGCGGGATATGTGAGTTATGACCGCAAAAACGGAGGCCCGGAGGAAACAAAGACAGTAGCAAATACGGATCAGGACATCGTAGTGGACGGCGCAGAGAATAATTACGATGATATCGTGACTGACATCAGCGATGGGGAGAGTGTGGCACTTGCCTCTACAGAGGAGGTGGAAAATCCGGGGGAGACGGTGCTTACAAGTGCAGTGGCGGCAAGCGCGGATTATGCAGCCAAGGTGAAACTCAATCGTGAGCAGGTACGATCAAAAAATAAAGAAACCTTGCAGGCAATCATTGACAGCACGACCATTGATGAAGCACAGAAGCAGGCTGCCATTGATGAGATGGTAACAATGACGGATCTGGCCGAGAAAGAGTCGAGTGCGGAGATGATGCTCGAGGCAAAAGGCTTCACCAATGTCGTGGTCAGCATTACCGATGAAGAATGTGATGTTGTACTTGATATAGGAGATGTAACGGATGCCAAGCGCGCACAGGTGGAAGATATTGTAAAACGCAAGACCGGAGTGGCAGCAGAGAATATCGTGATTACACCGATTCAATAATTTAGTTGAAAATACATATTTTTTAGAGTAATATAAAATTTGATATGCATTTATATCAAGTTTTGGAGGATCTATTGTGAGCAACTTAAGAAAAGAAATAGAAAAAAGACGTACTTTTGCAATTATTTCCCACCCGGATGCCGGTAAGACGACACTGACAGAGAAGTTTCTTCTGTATGGAGGTGCAATCAATCAGGCCGGTTCCGTTAAGGGAAAAGCGACCGCAAAGCACGCTGTGTCCGACTGGATGGAAATCGAGAAGCAGAGAGGTATTTCGGTTACTTCTTCCGTATTACAGTTCAACTACGACGGATACTGTATCAACATTCTGGATACACCGGGACATCAGGATTTCTCGGAGGACACATATCGTACACTGATGGCAGCCGATTCCGCTGTCATGGTTATCGATGCAAGCAAAGGCGTAGAGGCGCAGACCCGTAAACTTTTTAAAGTCTGCGTCATGCGCCATATTCCGATTTTTACCTTTATCAACAAGATGGACCGCGATGCCAATGATACATTTGAACTTCTCGATGATATCGAGAACGAGTTAGGAATCGCGACCTGTCCGATCAACTGGCCAATCGGTTCCGGCAAGGAATTTAAGGGTGTTTATGACAGAAACACAAGAAAGGTCATGACATTTGCAGATACCCTGAAAGGAACAAAGGAAGGTTCCGAGAAGATCATTGATATTGATGATCCGTCCCTTGTCGACGAGATCGGAGCAGACAAAAAGGCGCAGCTCGATGATGAGATCGAACTTCTCGACGGAGCCAGTGCAGAGTTTGATATGGATCTTGTGACAAAGGGACAACTTTCACCGGTATTTTTTGGATCTGCATTGACCAACTTTGGTGTAGAGACTTTTCTGCAGCATTTTCTGCAGATGACCTACGCGCCGATGGCACGTAAATCCGATATGGGCGAGATTGATCCGTTTGGAGAGGATTTTTCTGCTTTCGTGTTTAAGATTCAGGCTAACATGAATAAGAATCACAGAGACCGTATCGCATTTATGCGAATCTGTTCCGGAAAGTTTACTGCAGGAATGGAAGTATATCATGTGCAGGGCGACAAACAGATCAAGCTTGCACAACCGCAGCAGATGATGGCAGATGAGCGTAAGATTGTGGAAGAGGCTTATGCCGGGGATATTATCGGTATCTTTGATCCTGGCATTTTTTCCATCGGAGATACGCTTACGACAGCGAAGGACAAGTTCCGGTTTGAGGGAATTCCGACATTCGCACCGGAGCATTTCGCACGTGTGCGTCTGATTGATTCCATGAAGCGTAAACAGTTTGTCAAAGGTGTGACACAGATCGCGCAGGAAGGCGCGATCCAGATTTTTCAGGAGTACAAAGGCGGTATGGAGGAGATCATCGTCGGTGTTGTCGGTGTGCTCCAGTTTGATGTATTAAAGTTCCGTCTCGAAAATGAGTACAATGTGGAGATCCGTCTTGAAAATCTGCCGTATGAGCATATCCGTTGGATTGAGAATAAAGACGAAGTAGACGTTGATAATCTGATCGGAACATCCGATATGAAGAAGATCATTGATATGAAGGGCAATCCGCTTCTTTTGTTTGTCAATGCATGGAGTGTCGGAATGGTACTTGACCGGAATGAAGGTCTGGTTCTTGCTGAATTCGGTACTAATTAAGTGTTGTAGGACGATACAAAGGAGGAACGAAGATGAGTGTAGTGACATTGACAAAAGATAATTTTGAGCAGGAGGTTCTTGGAGCAAAGGTGCCTGTACTGATCGATTTCTGGGCAACGTGGTGCGGCCCTTGCCAGATGCAGTCGCCGATCGTCGATGAGATTGCTGCGGAGTTTGGAGATAAAGTGAAAGTGTGCAAAGTAAATGTGGACGAACAGCCGTCACTTGCATTAAATTACCAGATTACAAGCATTCCGACTCTTGTTTTTATGAAATACGGTCTGTTCCAGCAGAAGATGATCGGTCTGCAGAACAAAGATACGATTACGGGATATCTGAATACTTTGCTGGAGGAAGAATAGAATCTTCAAATTCTTTTCCTGCATGGAATTTTGGTTGACAATTGATTTTGGCATCGGTATAATAAGGGCAGTTGCGTGAGCAGCTGTCTTTTTATTTTCCCAACACCGTTTTAAAATTAATGATTGACAATGCAACCAAAGTATACTACTATTAGAACATAGAAACGAACATAAGTTCGTGTAAAGGAGATCGTTATGGCAAAAGAAGATAAATTGAAAGCATTGGACGCTGCGATTGCGCAGATTGAGAGACAGTACGGTAAGGGATCTGTCATGAAACTCGGTGACAATTCTGCGAATATGAATGTGGAAACCGTGCCTACAGGTTCCTTAAGTCTTGATATTGCATTGGGACTCGGAGGACTTCCGAAGGGAAGAATCATTGAGATCTATGGACCGGAATCCAGTGGTAAGACAACCGTTGCACTCCACTGTGTAGCTGAGGTACAGAAGCGAGGCGGTATCGCAGGATTTATTGATGCGGAGCATGCACTTGATCCGGTCTATGCGAAGAACATCGGTGTTGATATTGACAACCTGTACATTTCCCAGCCGGACTGCGGGGAACAGGCTCTTGAAATTACAGAGACAATGGTCCGTTCCGGTGCGGTTGATATCGTAATTGTCGATTCTGTTGCGGCTTTGGTACCTAAGGCAGAGATCGACGGAGATATGGGAGATTCCCATGTTGGTCTGCAGGCACGACTGATGAGTCAGGCGCTTCGTAAGCTGACCGGTGTCATCAGCAAGTCAAACTGTATCGTAATCTTTATCAACCAGTTACGTGAGAAGGTTGGAGTTATGTTCGGTAACCCGGAGACAACAACCGGTGGACGTGCGCTTAAGTTCTATGCATCGGTACGTTTGGATGTCCGCAGAGTGGAAGCATTAAAGCAGGCAGGAGAAGTGATCGGTAACCACACACGTGTAAAGATTGTCAAGAATAAGGTTGCTCCGCCATTCAGAGAAGCTGAGTTTGATATCATGTTTGGTCAAGGAATCTCCAAGGAGGGAGATATTTTGGATCTTGCTGCGAATGTTGGTATCATCAACAAGTCCGGTGCATGGTATGCATATGAGGGCGATAAGATCGGACAGGGGCGTGAGAATGCGAAAACGTATCTGCGTGAGAATCCGGAGTTTTGCAAGATGATCGAGGAACAGGTAAGGGAACATTATTTTGCGCAGGATGCGGAGGAAGAAACCGAAGCTGATGAGAGTGCAGATGCAGGTAAGGATGCATAATATATGATCTATGTGACAGAGTATGAATCTCTGGGCAGGGGAAAGCTCCGTATCCGTTTTGATAACGGTGCGGAGCTTTCTTTGTATCGTTCAGAGGCAAAACAATTTAAGCTTGCCGAGGATGCTGCAATCGATGAAGAATTATATCAAAAGCTGGTCGATGAAGTGGTTTCTAAGAGAGCAACGAAGCGTGCGATGCACCTTCTTGAGAGAATGGACCGGACGGAGCACCAGCTTCGGGAGAAGCTTCGGAACGGAGGTTATCCGGAGGAATGTGTGGATGCGGCGATCGCATATGTGAAGCAGTATCATTACATTGATGATCTGCGTTATGCATGTACATATGTAAGACTTTATCAGGATCGTCTGAGCCGGTTGCAGATTAAGATGAAGCTTGCACAGAAAGGAATCGATCGGGGCCTGATCGAACAGGCTTTGGAGGAAGAGTATGAAACGCAGGAAATTGAGCAGATTTATCGTCTCTTAGAAAAACGAAATTACGTGGCAGGGCAGACGGATGAGAAGGAATACCGACGCACCTACCAGTATCTGATGAGACGGGGATTTAAAAGTACTGAGATCACAAAGGCGATGAGGGAGCGCACATAACATTCCACCAAAGTTGCACAAAACAAATTCGAATACCTTGACATAATTAAGCAAAAAGGATAAAATTGTTATGTTGTAAGTTTATGACATAGAAAGTGTTTCTTTTTGTTATATGTACAATGAAAATTTAATAAAGGAGGTGCTCCTGTGCTGCAGATTATTATAGCTGTTGTTATCACACTTATAATTACTGCAATCGCTACCTGGTTTATCTCTGTAGAATATCATAAGCGTGTTGCAAACACGAAGATTGGTAATGCGGAGGAGAAAGCAAGAGGTATTATTGACGAAGCTGTTAAGACAGCGGAGGCTAAGAAGCGCGAAGCGACTCTTGAAATCAAAGAAGAGACCATTCGATCTAAGAATGAGCTTGACAAAGAGATCAAGGAACGCAGAAACGAAATCCAGCGTAATGAGCGTCGAATTGTCCAGAAGGAAGAAAACCTGGATAAGAAGATCGAAGCGATGGAGAAGCGCGAAGCCAGCTTTAACGCCAAGGAAGAAGATTTAAAGAAGCAGAAAGTTGAGATAGCAAAGCTCAATGAACAGCGGGTACAGGAACTGGAGAGAATCTCCGGATTAACCTCTGAACAAGCAAAAGAATTCCTTTTAAAGACCGTTGAAGAAGATGTAAAGATTGACACTGCAAAGATGATCAAAGAGATGGAGACACAGGCGAAGGAAGAAGTCTCCAAGAAAGCAAAGGAGTATGTTGTTACTGCAATTCAGAAATGTGCTGCGGATCACGTTGCTGAGACAACAATTTCAGTCGTACAGCTCCCGAACGATGAGATGAAGGGACGCATCATTGGACGCGAGGGACGTAATATTCGTACTCTTGAAACAATGACAGGTGTAGATTTAATTATTGATGATACACCGGAAGCAGTCATCTTATCAAGCTTTGATCCGATTCGTCGAGAAGTTGCAAGAATTGCTCTTGAAAAATTGATCGTTGATGGACGTATCCATCCGGCCCGCATCGAGGAGATGGTAGAGAAGGCACAGAAGGAAGTTGACACAATGATCCGTGAGGAAGGTGAGGCTGCCGTACTTGAAGTCGGTATCCACGGAATCCATCCGGAACTTGTCCGCCTCTTAGGTAAGATGAAGTTCCGTACCAGTTACGGACAGAATGCATTAAAGCATTCCATTGAAGTTGCCCAGCTGACAGGTCTTCTTGCTGCAGAAATCGGTGAGGATGTCCGCATGGCTAAGCGTGCCGGATTATTACATGATATCGGTAAGGCTGTCGATCATGATATGGAGGGTTCTCATATTCAGCTTGGTGCTGAACTTTGCAGAAAGTACAAAGAGTCACCATTAGTGATCAACGCTGTTGAATCACACCATGGTGATGTGGAGCCGGAATCATTGATTGCATGTCTGGTACAGGCTGCTGATACGATCAGCGCTGCAAGACCGGGTGCAAGAAGAGAGACATTGGAAACATATTCTAACCGCTTACAGCAGTTGGAAGATATTACAAATGGTTATAAGGGAGTCGAGAAATCTTTTGCTATTCAGGCAGGTAGAGAGATTCGTATTTTAGTTGTTCCTGAACAGATCAGCGACGCTGACATGGTACTGCTGGCCAGAGACATTTCAAAACAGATTGAATCTGAATTGGAATACCCTGGACAGATCAAGGTTAATGTCATTCGTGAATCGCGTGTCGTTGATTACGCAAAGTAAAGATTAAAAAGGGAGGCTCTGATATTCGGACAGATATCCGGATATCGGAGCTTTTTTGATTTGAGAAAGGACAATAGATTATGATTGAAAAAATGAAGCGGTTAAAGCGTGAACTGATGTATAAAGGATCTATTCTGGATATTTATAAAGATACAATGGAATTTGCAAACGGTAAGCAGGAAGAGTGGGATTTTGTCTCGCATCGAATGGGCGCAGCAGCAATTCTTCCGGTTCTTCCGGACGGAAGAATCGTTATGGTGCGTCAGTATCGTAATGCGTTAGAGAGGAAGACTCTTGAGATTCCGGCGGGTGCCAGAGACAGTAAAACCGAAGATACAAGTGTTTGTGCAGCGAGAGAATTGGAAGAAGAGACCGGATACAAGAGTAAACATGTGGAATTCCTGCTCTCCCTTCGCACAACGGTTGCTTTCTGTGATGAGTTTGTAGATGTTTATCTAGCGACAGATCTTGAAAAAGGAAAGCAGCATCTTGATGATGCGGAGAGTATTGATATTGAAATTTACACACTGGATGAACTCTGTCAGATGATCTATTCGGGTGAATTGCAGGATTCTAAGACCGTTGCTGCAATTATGGCTTATAGTAATAAAGTGAAAGGCTAGGACATATTCTAGAAAGAAGAAATTTTTGGATAGAATATGAAAAAAGAAATTACGATTGGAATCTGCTTTACTGTGGCAGGAATTTTATGCGCATGCTTTTTCGGGAATGAATATTTTACAACATACGGATTCCTAAATGAATATCATATGAGGTCGTTTGCAGATTCCGAGATGGATACGATGTCACTTCTCGGCAATATTTTGTGGGAGAGGGGAAAATTATTTGTATTCTTATGGATCTTGTCCTATACTCCGGTACGCAAAGTGATTCCACTTATACTAAAGTGTGGCATTTGCTTTACGGGAGGTGTGTTTCTGGCCGCATGTATGCTTAATATGGGAATGGCTGGTGCTGTATTTTTTGTATTATCCTGGGTACCGCATGGAATTGTGTATCTGCTGGTGTTGTATCTGCTGTTGCGAAGCGACAGGCATCGGTATTACCAGCATAACAATCCGATAGCAAAGAGGTTAATGGCTACAATAGGGTTGATGATCTTATTTGTTTTCGGGTGTGTTTTGGAAGCAACTGTGGGATTGTGGCTGATGCGAAGAATAATCCTGCTGGTATATTGCGTTTGAAAAATGAAATAAAAAAATGGTACAATGTGAAACATAATTCCACATTGTACCATTTTGTTTTAGTCTGTAATTTGTACTCCGGTAATAGAAAGACCAGGATCGGATTCGACCGTTAAATCGGAAAAACCGATTTTGTCGTTTGGGTTCTGATGATAATGCATAGCGATAGCCAAAGAACTTGTATTATTACCGCTTAACAGAGAACCTACGCCACAGCTGACATAATTTACCGGCTGGTTAAAATTAATATATAAGGTCTGAGCCTCACGAGTGTGATCTGCAGCATGAGTTGCGTTGATAGAAATTATATAATTAGTACGGCCCTCAGTCGGAGTTTGAGTTACAATTGATGCGTCGATTGTATAACAACCGGTGCCGCTACCACTTGCGAGATAAATACCCTCTGAAAGATCTGCATTGGCAACGATGGTTGGCTTAACATAAACTTTCTTCATTGTTTTTATCCTTTCAATTGAAAAATTTTATACCCAAGTACAATATAACATAGAAAGGTGGAAAAAACAACACTTTTTGGTTAAATTTGGCATTTGTTGTTCTAAATTGGTGCAAAATTTTTATCTGGCGTTTGCCTCAGCAATTTCATAGATCAGTTTCTTGGAATCTTCCCATCCAAGACAAGGATCTGTGATGGATTTACCATATACATGCTCGCCGATTGGCTGGTTGCCTTCTTCGATATAGCTTTCAATCATAAGTCCTTTGACTAAGCTGCGAATATCGGAAGAAATCTGGCGATTGTGCATGACTTCCTTGGCGATACGGACCTGTTCTTTGAATTTTTTGCCGGAATTCGAGTGGTTCGTGTCAATGATAGCGGCAGGGTTTACAACATCCATTTTTTCGTACATTTCATGAAGGCGGATCAGATCCTCATAATGGTAGTTCTGTACGGTATTTCCGTGCTTGCTGACTGCTCCGCGAAGAACCACATGTGTGAGTGGATTTCCGGATGTCTTTACCTCGTATCCGCGGTACACGAAATGATGCGGATGCTGGGCGGCATATACAGAATTTAACATAACAGAGAAATCACCACTGGTCGGGTTCTTCATTCCGGATGCTACGTCGAAGCCGCTGACAGTCAGACGATGCTGCTGATCCTCTACCGAACGTGCGCCGATGGCAACATAGGAGAGAAGGTCTTCGACATAACCCCAGTTCTCAGGGTAAAGCATTTCATCTGCACAGGTAAGTCCGCTCTCTGCGATTGCGCGGATGTGCATCTTACGCATTGCGATCAGTCCCTCGACCATATCAGGAGCTTTCTCAGGATCCGGCTGGGAAGCAATTCCTTTGTAACCTTCGCCGGTTGTACGTGGTTTGTTCGTATATACACGAGGGATGATGATTAACTGATCTTTGACATCTTCCTGAATCTTGGTCAGGCGGCTGACATAGTCGCATACAGAGTCTTCGTTATCTGCAGAACATGGCCCGATAATAACAAGAAAACGTGAATCTTTTCCAGTGATTACATTGGAAATCATAGCATCACGCTGTTTTTTTAATTCTTTTAATTCCGGAGAAAGCGGATAGTCACGCTTGATCTCATCCGGAGTCGGTAATTGATTTAAAAACGTAAAACTCATTTTGTACTCCTTATTTCTTCCAAATTGTAGAATATTTATACACTCGCTTATCTTAATCGAAAATGCCTTAATTGTCAATTTTGTCACTGTATATCCTTTATTTTTATACAGAAAACTGTTATAATTAATGAAATTGGGCCGCATAGAGAAATGGTAAGATTGGCGGTAAGCGTGATGCGGGAGGACGGAAATGGAGAATCTGCTGTGCATTAAGGGGCGTGTACTTGGAAAAGGAAAGCCGCTTGTTTGCGTTCCTGTTATGGGGAAGACAAAAGAAGAAATTATAAAGGAAGCCAAGCGTCTGGTATGGCTTCATGCCGATATGATCGAATGGAGAGTGGATGCATTTGAGAATGCGCGCAGCATGAATGCGATTCGTGAGGTGTTGGATGAATTAAAACCACTTGTCAAGGATACAATTCTTGTATATACATTTCGATCGAAAAATCAGGGGGGACTGATGTCACTGGAACCTGATGAAATATACGATATTCATCAGACCGCCGCGGAAACCGATATTGTTGATTTTGTGGACCTGGAATATTTTGAGGCGGTGAAGCCGGAAAAGGAAATCCGTGAACTTCAGGAGATGGGAGTACATGTGATCGCTTCCCATCATGATTTTGAACAGACGCCGGAACGCGGAGTGATCCGTATGCTTCTTGAACAGATCAGGGAGAGCGGTGCGGATGTTGTAAAACTTGCCGTGATGCCACAGAGTATGCAGGATGTGCTGGATCTTTTGGAAGAAACCAGCTTTTTCCATGAACAATACCCGGACAAGGCACTCATTACGATGTCCATGGGGGCGAAAGGCGCCGTATCCCGTGTGGCGGGAGAATTTTTTGGCTCCTGTGTGACATTTGGTGCGGGGGAGCAGGCCAGTGCACCGGGACAGCTCCCGATGGGAGAACTGGAACAGGTGCTTGGTATTTTGGATAAGAGTATCAGCCGTTGACGAACTTGGCGAGGTATGGTATTATTTATAAACGCGCAGACGCGCGATTGGCAGATGATTTCTGCCATCCGGCAGCCGTAGTATAATGGATAGAACGTAGGACTCCGACTCCTGAGATGCGGGTTCGATTCCCGCCGGGTGCACTATTGCGGTAAGAGGGACCCCAGCAAAGCTGGGGAGATTTCTTACCGCAGAACTTTTGAGGACTTCTTATCGCCACAAAGCTTTCAATGATTATGGAGGGTTAGACAAAATGAATGATTTTGCAGGCAAAGCAAAAGATTTTTTGAATAAATATAAGAGATATCTTGGCGCTGCTGTATTATTTATTGCATTTGTTCTTGTTTTGGTTAATTGTACGGGACCGAAGAACAATACCAATGATACGCAGGCAGGAACGGAAGCGGTTAATACGCAACAGACAGAATATGCGTTGAAAGGAAATCTTGAGAAAAATGCTTCTCAGGAGCTGGTCGATCTGTTTACAAATTATTATAATGCGTATGCATCCGGTGATACAGAGACACTGGAGCAATTTGTTTCTCCACTCTCTGATAATGAGAAAAGCTATATCGGGGCGTTATCCGATTATTACGAGAAATATGAAAATGTGACTTGTTACTCAATGCCGGGAGCAACGGATGATTCTTATCTTGTTTCCACAATATATGATCTTAAGTTTTATGAGATCGATACACCGGCACCGGGTATGGATTTCTTCTACGTGGAGAGAGATGGTAAAGGAAATCTGTACATTAACAATGTATATTCTTCCTATAATTTTAATTTCCTTGAGAATGAACTTGATGCAAATCTGTATTCGATGATCTTAAATTATGAAAAATCGGATGATGTGAAAGCAATACAGAGTCAGGTACAGACGAAATACGATGAGGCGGTCGCGAGTGATGACAAGCTTGCCAATATGGTAGGAGGAACACTTCGCAATGTGATATCCAACTGGAAAGATTCTGTAGCGGATATACAGGCGGATGACACGCAGAGTGGTACCGAGGTTGACAACACACAGGCTGCGGATACAACACAGACTGAAGATACGCAGCAGGATGATCCTAAGCAGGAAGATACACAAACAACCGATGAATCCAAGAAAGATGATTCCAAGACGGACGACACAAAGACGGATGATTCGAAGAAAGACAACACCAAGAAAAAGACCGGTAGGGTTAAGACAAAAGACATCTGTAATGTGCGTGCAAAGGCAAGCAAAGATGCAGAAGTTCTTGGAAAAGTTGACATTGGTGTGAAACTGAAAAAACTCGGAACTTCCGGAGAGTGGACAAAGGTTAAGTTCCAGGGGCAGACAGGATATATTAAGAGTGATCTGTTAAAAGAAGTGAAATAAAGATACATGGCGGAGGCTGTAACAGTCTCCGCGTTTTTTGCACGTGAGGATATATTGGTGGAAGTCAGAATAAATAAGTTCTTAAGCGAGGCGGGGGTGTGCTCCCGAAGAGAAGCGGATCGGCAGATTGAGGCCGGAAATGTAACGATCGACGGTCGTGTCGCACAGATGGGGGACAAAGTTGAACAGGGGCAGACCGTGTGCTTTCAGGGACAGCCGGTGTCCAAGGAAGAGGAAATGGTACTGATCGCTTTTCATAAGCCGGTAGGTATCGTTTGTACTGCAGAGAAGAGAGAAAAAAATAATGTAATTGACTATATCAATTATCCGAAGCGTATCTATCCGATCGGAAGACTGGATAAAGATTCGGAAGGTTTACTCCTTCTTACCAATAACGGTGAAATTGTCAATAAAATGATGCGCTCCGGCAATATGCATGAAAAAGAATATATTGTAACGGTGAACAAGCCGGTAACCGATGCGTTTGTTCGCGGAATGGCCGGAGGTGTTCCTCTTGTGGAACTGAATACGACAACGAGAAAATGTCTGGTACAGCAGATTGGCAAACGCCAGCTTCGTATTGTGCTGACGCAGGGTCTGAACAGGCAGATTCGGCGCATGTGCGAATACTTTGGATATCGTGTGCAGAAACTTGTACGTGTGCGTATTATGAATATTGAACTCGGTGATCTGCTGTCGGGGCAGTATCGGGATGTGACGCCGGAAGAGTATAAGAGATTGACGGAGTTGATTGCGTATTCCAGCAATCAGCCGGTACGTGCAGGAGAGAAAACTCCGCGTGATGAGAGACCGAATAAAGATAAACAGCCGGCCCGTCGCAGACAGGGCGATTCTTACGATAAAAAATTAAGGAACCGTTCCGAAGGGGAAAAGAGAACGGCGCATAGAACCGGGACGTATCGTACAGACGGAACGGATGACAAAAAGAAAAGGATAACACGATCGAGTCGACCGGAACAGCACGGTACATTTACGATCGTGAACAAAAACATAGATCGAGAGAATAAGCATGGAAGACAACAAGAAACGAATTGAAGATCTTGTAGAACAATTAAATAAGGCATCGGCAGTCTACTATAATGGACAGGATGAGATGATGTCCAACTATGAGTGGGATGCAATGTTTGATGAATTGACAAAGCTGGAGAATGAGACCGGTTATGTTCTTTCGGACAGTCCAACGCAGAGAGCAGGCTTTGAAGAAGAGGGGAGCGGTGAGAAGGAAGAACATGAGTATCCGGCACTCTCCCTTGCAAAGACAAAGCAGGTGGAGGAATTGCAGGCGTGGGCGGGAGATCGCCCGATCTGGCTTTCGTGGAAGCTGGATGGTTTGACGCTTGTACTTACTTATGATGATGGAGAGCTTACCAAAATCCTTACGAGAGGCAACGGTACGATCGGCACAAACATTACGTTTCTGAAAGGGGCAATCAGTGGATTCCCACAAAAGATTGCATACAAAGGACATATGGTTGTGCGTGGTGAAGCGGCAATCTCTTATACGGATTTTGCTTTGATCAATGATACGATTGAAGATGATGATGAAAAATATGCGAATCCGCGCAACCTTGCATCGGGAACATTAAATCTCGATGATCCGGCGGAAGTGAAGGAACGGCATGTGTGCTTTCATGCATTCACACTTGTGCATATGGATGACCCGATGATTTCCTGGGGAGAGCGGATGGATTATCTTGCAAAGCTTGGTTTCGATGTTGTGGATCGGGAGGCAACCGATGCCACACATCTGCCGGATGCAATCGATCGATGGACAAAGAAGGTGGAAAGCGGTCAGATGGATATTCCTGTGGATGGTCTTGTCATCTGCTATGATGATACGGATTATGCCGCGTCCGGCAGTGTAACGGGACATCATGCGACCCGTGCGGGCTTTGCATTTAAGTGGCAGGATGAGTCTGTTGAGACGAAACTTTCTTATATTGAGTGGTCGTGTGCGGTGTCGACAATCTCTCCGGTTGCGGTATTCGAACCGGTACAGATTGAGGGAACGACGGTAAGTCGTGCGTCGCTTTGTAATATCAGTGAGATTGAGAGACTTGGACTGGGAAAAGAGTGTACACTGGAAGTAATTAAGGCGAACAAGATTATTCCGAAATGTATTGCGGTCAAGAATGCCGTCGGAGAGGTCGAAATTCCCAAAGAATGTCCGGTCTGTCACGCACCGACGGAAATCCGGATCAGCAGGCACAGTGGTACGAAGACGCTTCACTGTACGAATCCGGATTGTACGGCAAAAAATGTAAAAAAATTTACGCGCTTTGTCAGCAAATGGGGCATGGATATCGATGGATTATCCATTCAGACAATGCTGAAATTCATAAACGAAGGTTATATTCATGAGTTTGCGGATATTTATCATCTGCGGGAGCATTTTGATGTCATCAGCCAGATGGAAGGCTTTGGGGAGAAGTCGGTAAAGAATATGGACAAATCCATTGAAAAAAGCCGAAATGTCCACCCGGTCAACTTTATCTTTGCATTGTGTATTCCACTGATCGGTACGGACGCGGCCAAGAAAATCGTGCGTACGATCGGATTTGATGCTTTCCTGAAGCGAATGGATGATGGCGAAGGCTTTGAGGATATTGAGGGAATCGGAGCGGAGCGTTCAAACTCCATCCTGAAATGGTACACAAATGAGCACAATCGAATGTCGCTTTCCAACTTGCTGAAAGAACTGGAAATCGAAGAGGTTAAGCCACAGGATACTTCCGAAGGTCTGTGTGCGGGAATGACCTTTGTCATTACGGGCGATGTGCATTATTTCAAAAATCGTGATGAATTTAAAGCCTATGTGGAGAGCCAGGGCGGAAAAGTCGCCGGAAGCGTATCCGGAAAGACAAATTATCTGGTTAACAATGATGTAGAGTCCAATTCATCGAAGAATCGCAAGGCGAAGGAACTGGGTGTACCGATCCTGTCGGAAGACGCGTTTGTGGAGAAATTTGTTCGATCTTAGAAGAAATGAAAAAGAGAGAATGAGTCAAACATATGAATGATATGCGAGATCGCGGATGGAACAAAATGCCGGAAAGTGAGGAATCATAAGTTATGCCAATCAGAACACAAAGTGATCTGCCTGCAAAGGAGATCCTTGAACAGGAAAATATATTTGTAATGGATGAAAATCGTGCGATGCATCAGGATATTCGTCCGATCAATATTGTGATCGTTAATCTGATGCCGCTTAAGGAGGATACGGAGCTTCAAATTCTTCGATCACTGTCAAATACGCCGTTGCAGGTGGATGTGTCATTTCTGACACCGGCATCCCATGCATCGACCCATACGTCCAAAAGCCACCTGAATAAGTTTTATCAGACGTTTGATGAGATCAGAAAGCAGTATTTTGACGGACTGATCATTACCGGAGCACCGGTGGAACTGATGGAGTATGAAGAGGTTGATTACTGGCCGGAAATCTGTGAAATCATGGAGTGGTCCAAGACACATGTGACCTCCACACTTCATCTGTGCTGGGGAGCACAGGCGGGACTGTATTACCATTACGGAATTCCGAAGCATATTCTGGATGAGAAGATGTTCGGGGTATTCCGCCACAAGGTAATGAACCGTAAGATTCCGCTTGTCAGAGGATTTGATGATTACTTCTATGCGCCACATTCGCGTCATACGGAGATACGCAAGGAAGATATTCTGGCACATGATGAATTGACGATCCTTGCGGAATCCGAGCAAGCTGGCGTTTTCCTGCTGATGAATCAGGATGGAAGCCAGATTTTTGTGATGGGACATCCGGAGTATGATCGTATGACACTTGACAGCGAGTATAAGAGGGATAAGGCAAAGGGATTGCCGATTACTTTACCATGTAATTACTACCCGGATGATGATCCTTCGCAGCGCCCGATGTTACAGTGGAGATCACACGGAAATATTATGTATGCGAATTGGATCAATTACTACGTTTATCAGCAGACTCCGTATGAGTTTGTTGATGTGGCTGAGATTATTGGAAAATAAGAGGGAAGAATTATGGAGATTGCAAAAACCGTTCGTTTATATGATCAAGGTGCCTATGCCACCGAATTTGAGGCTGAAGTACTTGCATGTGAAGAAGTGGAGAAGAAGGAGGGAAAGGTCTATCAGGTATGGCTGGACCAGACGCTTTTCTTCCCGGAAGAGGGCGGACAGAGCCCGGATATGGGAACCATCGATGGTATAAAAGTACTGGATGTACAGATTAAGGATGAGGTGATCACGCACACACTTGCAGCACCGCTTGCGGTTGGTACAATGGTAAAAGGCTTCGTGGACTGGAAGCATCGTTTCTACAATATGCAGCAACATAGTGGAGAGCATATTTTTTCCGGTATCGTACATAACAGGTTTGGATATGACAATGTCGGATTTCATCTGAGCGATTCGATCGTGACGATGGACTTTAACGGTGTGATCACGGCGGAAGATATAGAAAAGATCGAAACCGAAGTCAATCAGGCAATCATAGAGAATATTCCGGTGGAAGTCAGCTACCCGACCAAGGAAGAGTTAAAGGTGCTGGAATACCGCAGCAAGATCGAAATTGAGGGACAGGTTCGCATCGTGACAATTCCGGGATACGATGTGTGTGCATGTTGTGCGCCGCATGTCAGAAGAACCGGCGAGATCGGCATGCTCAAAGTAATGAATGTGCAAAGCTACAAAGGTGGTGTACGAATCAGTATTCTCTGTGGGTTCCGTGCGCTCGAAGCATTCCGCCAGAAAGCAGATATTATCACAGAACTGATGGCACAGTTTAGCACGAATCAGGAAGCGCTTGTTGAGAATGTCACAAAATTAAAGAATACAAACCAGACGATGAAGAATCAGCTTGCATCAGCCAAACAGGAACTGATGGAATACAAGGTGGCAGCAATACCGGAGGACTCCGAGAATGCAATTCTGTTTGAATCGGATCTTGAGACTCCGGTTGTGCGCAATGTTGTAAATGGTCTGGTGGAGAAGTTTGCAGGCATCAGTGCGGTATTTGTCGGAGACGATGAGAACGGATATCAGTTTATTGTCGGAAGCAAAAACAAGGATTGCCGCGCGATTGCTGCGGCGCTTCGTGAGAAGTTGTCCGCAAGAGGCGGCGGAAGCGATAAGATGATTCAGGGATCGGTTGCGGCATCGCAGTTACAGATCGAGGAACTGCTGGCTACGTTGTAAAATGGAGGAAATGTACGATGAAATTATATATGCCGACAAAAGTATTTCTTGAGAGAGACTGCGTACTGAAACATTCAGAAGAATTGATAACATTGGGAAAACATGCAATGATCGTGACGGGAAAACATTCTAGCCGTGTGAACGGAGCGCTCGCGGATGTGGAGCAGGCGCTGAAAGACACGGGGAAAAAATATTGCATTTTTGATGAGATCGAGGAGAATCCATCCGTTGAGACGGTTGTGAGAGCGGCGAAGATCGCAGTGGACGAAGGGGTTGATTTCTTTGTGGCGATCGGAGGCGGATCTCCGATGGATGCATCCAAAGCAATCTCACTTCTTGCGGCAAATCCGGAAAGCATGGAATGTCCGCAGAAGTGGCTTTATATGTCGGTTCCTGCGGACAATTATCCGATTGCAGCGGTGCCGACTACTTCCGGCACCGGATCGGAAGTGACTCCGTATGCGATTCTGACATTGCATGATCAGCATACAAAGCAATCCATTGCACATAAGTTGTTTGCGGATGTGGCATTTGTGGATGCGGGATACTTAAAGACATCTTCCTATGCGAATATGGTAAGTACCTGCGTAGATGCACTTGCACATCTGATCGAGTCTTATCTGAATACGAATGCAAACGTGATGAACCGCATGTATTCTGCGGAGGGACTTCGTGTCTGGGGCAGTGTGAAGGAACGACTGTTACCGGAAAAAGCCGACTGGGACGGCAGGCTGGAACTTGCCGATACGGCGTTTGATACATTTATGAGGGCTTCCGTGATCGCAGGAATGGCAATTACGCATACGGGAACCAGCATTCCGCACGGACTCAGTTATCCGGTTACTTATGAGATGGGAGTCCCGCACGGAAAAGCGGTTGGATTTTTCCTGCCGGGATTTCTGAGAACCTATGAGGATCGTGACGATGTGAATACCGTTATGGGATTGCTGGGATTTGCAGAGGTGGAGGAATTCTGTGAATACTTAAAACTTCTGATCGGCACACCGGAGATCGCAAAAGATCTGTGGGAGAAGGATATGGAAATGATCCTTGCAAATCCTGCGAAGATGAAAAATTATCCGTATACAATGACGAAAGAAATCTTAAGTCAATTTATATAAAGGATAAAAGAAAATGGACAACCGGGGCACTTTAGAGTGCCTTGGTTGTCCATTCTTCGCAATTCCAGATATCGGTTACGATATCTTCGTAGAATTCCGGTTCGTGACAGATAAGAAGGATACTTCCCTTGTATGCGATCAGCGCACGCTTTAATTCTTCTTTGGCATCGACGTCCAGATGGTTCGTCGGCTCGTCGAGAAGGAGAAGGTTCGTCTCGCGGTTGATCAGTTTGCAGAGACGCACCTTCGCCTGTTCGCCGCCGCTTAATACTTTCATCAGACTCTCGATATGTTTGGTCATCAGTCCGCATTTGGCCAGTGCGGAGCGCACTTCATACTGATTCATGGATGGAAATTCATCCCAGATTTCCTCAATACAGGTAATGTTTGTCTCGTATTTTTTCTCCTGCTCAAAATAGCCCGGATACAGGTAATCACCAAGGTGTGAGCTGCCGGAGTACGGTTTGATATAACCCATGATACTTTTGAGAAGCGTCGTCTTTCCGATTCCGTTGGCACCGATCATCGCAATTTTCTGACCACGCTCCATAATGAGATTGAGCGGGCGGGAGAGAGGCTCATCGTAGCCGATCACAAGATCCTTGGTCTCAAAGAGAAACTTGGATGGGGTGCGTGCCTCAAGAAATTGGAATTCCGGCTTTGGCTTGTCGGCGGCAAGCTCGATGACATCCATCTTATCAAGCTTCTTCTGGCGGGACATCGCCATATTTCTTGTCGCAACTCTTGCTTTATTTCTGGCAACGAAGTCCTTTAACTCACTGATTTCCTGTTGCTGCTTCTTGTAGGCGGCCTCAAGCTGCGCTTTTTTCACCTCGTAGACACGCATGAAATCGTCGTAGTTTCCAACGTAGCGTGTGAGCTCTCCGTTGTCAATGTGATAGATCAGATTGATGACACTGTTGAGAAACACAATATCGTGTGAGATCAGGATGAACGCGTTCTCATAATCATTTAAATAGCGTTTCAGCCACTCGATATGCGATTCATCCAGATAGTTGGTCGGCTCGTCAAGCAGCAGGATATCCGGCTTCTCAAGAAGAAGTTTGCCGAGGAGAACTTTGGTACGCTGACCGCCGCTGAGCTCCGTGACGTCACGCTCAAGTCCGATGTCGGTCAGTCCCAATGCACGGGCTACCTCCTCAATTTTCGTATCGATAATATAGAAATCGTGGGAGTCAAGCGTGTCCTGAATTTCGCCGAGCTCAGCCATCATGGCATCGAGTTCCTCCGGCGATGCGTCGCCCATGTGATCACAGATCGCATTCATTTTTTCTTCCAATGCAAAAAGCGATGCAAAAGCCGCTTTCAGCACATCATAGATCGTCTGTCCCTTCTCCAGTACCGCGTGCTGGTCGAGATAGCCGACGTGAATATTTTTCGCCCATTCGATCTTGCCTTCATCCGGCTGTAAGTGTCCCGTGATAATATTCATAAACGTGGATTTGCCCTCGCCGTTTGCACCGACGAAGCCGACATGTTCGCCTTTTAACAGGCGGAATGTGACGTCCTTTAGGATAGCGCGGTCTCCGAATCCATGATTTAAGTGTTCAACATTTAATATACTCATAATTACCTCACTTTATGGGGAAGTCTGCCGTTATCATTCATGCGTTTGCAGCGTATCACAAATATCTTGAAACGGCTGATTTGCAAAGCGTATTTCTAATTCTATCATGTCAATTGAAATTTGGAAAGAAATTTTGTTTTTAACCTCTTGTCGGGGTGTTAAAATGGGTATATGATTGTAAAATCGATAATAGAAAAGGTGAATTCAGATGAGTAACACAAGCAGTGATTTAACCGTCGGAAAGCTCCCAAAACAGATTTTGTTTCTGAGTCTTCCGCTTATGATGTCGAACCTGTTGCAGGTTCTGTTTAATATATCGGATGTGGCGGTGGTCGGCAAATTTGCCGGCGCCAATGCGCTCGGATCGGTTGGTTCTACCTCGATCCTTCTTACACTTTTTCTTGCGGTACCCATTGGTCTGGCGGGAGGAATCAATGTATTGACGGCTCTCGCAATCGGATCCAAGTCGAAGAAGGATGTTTCGGAGACGGTGCACTCGGCTGCAATCATCAGCCTGATTGCGGGACTTATGCTTCTGACGGTTGGGATGGTGTTTGCAAGGCATATCCTGCAGCTTTTGAATACGAAAGAGGAACTGATCAATGGGGCAGTGGCATATCTGCAGATTTACTTTTTGGGAATGCCGGCGTTGTCCCTTTACAATTTCGGCAATGCCGTATTCAGTGCGGGCGGGAATACGAAGAAACCTCTGCTGTATCTTACGATCGCAGGCATACTCAATGTGATCCTGAATCTGTTTTTTGTGATTGTTTTAAAGATCGATGTCCGGGGTGTGGCAGCGGCATCTGCGATCTCACAGTATGTGTCTGCATTTCTGATCGTAAAGGATCTGTTCTGCAGTCATGAGCTCTACCGGCTCCGGTGGAGTGAGATGCGTCTGGCAACACAGAAGGCAAAACGTATTTTGCAGATTGGTATTCCGTCTGCGTTTCAGTATATGATCTACAGTGTGGCGAATCTCTTTGTGCAAAGCGGTGTCAATTCGTTCAGTGCCACGGTTGTTGCCGGTAATTCGGCGGCGATGAATGCGGATAATCTTGTGTATGATATTATGGCGGCGTTTTATACGGTGTGCGGTACTTTTATGGGGCAGAACCTCGGTGCAAGGAATAAGGATCGTGTAATCAAAAGTTATCTGATCAGCTTATTGTATTCGACGCTGATCGCTGTCATTGCGGGACTTCTTCTTGTGATATTCGGTCATCAGTTCCTGGGGCTTTTTGCAAATGAGAAGGATGTGATTGCGGCGGGAATGGACAGACTTGTGATCATGGGGCTGTGTTATTGGCTGTCTGCTCCGATGGATTGTACGACCGCAGCTACGCGTGCGCTCGGCAAAACGGTTATCCCGACCATCATTATGATCCTCGGTTCGTGTGTATTCCGCATTGTCTGGATCTATACCGTGTTTGCAGCATTTGGAACGACGACATCCATCTATCTGCTGTATGGGGTATCGTGGCTGATTACGGGTATTCCGGAAGTGCTTTATTTTGTTTACATCTATCGCAGGACGGTGCGCGATCTGAATCTGTAATCTTGCATGGAACAGGACTTTTCGGGCACAATGTAAGATTGGTATCCGCATGATATCGGCGTTGGATTTTAGCGGGGCATCTGTTATAATGAGCGTAGCAAAGCACCGCGCCGGCCTATGGAAGAAAGGGGAAGCGGTGATAAGGAGAGGAATAGAATGAGTGAAGTGTATGACAAGCTGAAAAGATGTTTTGAGAGCGTGCGCACGCAGACGGATTTTGTGCCGGAAGTTGCGCTCATACTTGGTTCCGGACTTGGCGATTATGCCGGGAATATCCGGGTGGAAAAGGTGATCGATTACCATGACATCGAGGATTTTCCGGTGTCGACGGTTCCGGGACATGCCGGTCGGTTTATCGTTGGCTATGTAGATGAGATACCGGTTGTGTGCATGCAGGGACGGGTGCATTATTATGAGGGCTATCCGATGACGGATGTGGTGTTGCCGACGAGACTGATGAAGATGATGGGTGCAAAGACGCTGATCCTTACGAATGCAGCGGGCGGCATTCAACAGGGCATGCATGCCGGTGATCTGATGCTGATTACGGGACAGATCGCAAGCTTTGTGCCTTCGCCGCTGATCGGACCAAACATCGACGAAATCGGAGCACGTTTTCCGGATATGAGTGAGATCTATGACCGGAAGCTGATCCTTGCAGCAAGAAAATGCGCCAGTGAACTTGGAATTGATCTAAAGGAAGGAACGTACCTTCAGTTTACGGGACCGGCATACGAGTCGCCGCAGGAGGTTGCGATGGCCCGCATTCTGGGAGCCGATGCGGTAGGAATGAGTACGGCATGCGAGGCAGTTGCAGCCAACCATATGGGAATGCAGATCGTGGGAATTTCCTGTATCTCGAATCTGGCGTGCGGTATCTCGCCGGAACCGTTATCGCATGAAGAAGTGCAGAAGTCGGCGGATGCTGCGGCACCGAAGTTTAAGGCACTTATTACTGCTTTGATAAAGGAGATTGGAAGAGCATGCAGGTAATTTTTATACATCACAGCTGCTTTCTTGTGGAAGTGGACGACAAGGTACTGATCTTTGATTATTTCAACGGAGACCGCGTGAACGGGTATACGTTTACCGGCAAACTGCCAACCTATGAGCCGGATACGAAGATCTATATGTTTGCCAGCCATAAGCATCAGGACCACTTTGATATGGATATCCTACGGATGGCGGATCAGTACGAAAATATTCATTACATTTTATCAAAGGATATCCGGATCAGTCCGAATTTCTTAAAAAAACACGGAATCGACCCGAAGGTGCGTGAGCGTGTGACGTTTGTTGTGCCGGAGAAGGAATATGAGATCGATGATCTGAAAATCCGCACACTGACTTCCACGGATGCCGGAGTTGCTTTCTATGTGACAACGAACGGCGTCAGCCTGTTCCATGCAGGAGACTTAAGCGACTGGAAGATGGAAGGCGTCGGCGAGCTGATCAATGGCAAGATGAAACGTGCGTATCAGCATGAGATCCGCAAGCTCAGCGGGAAACCCATCAATATCGCTTTCGTACCGGCGGATCCGCGGCTCGGAGAGTACCAGTTTAACGGGCTGGATTTCTTCCTTAAGAACACCGATGCGGAATTTGTATTTCCGATGCATATGTGGCAGGACTACAGTGGCATCAGGGATTATAAGAAACGGATCACAAACCTTGGGATGGCGAACCGCCTGATCGAGATCGAACGTGAAAATCAGGTTTTCCCGTTTGGTGAGATGTAACGCGTGGTTAGATATTGAATTTTACAAATAGTTCATTTATAATATAGTAGTTTAGGAG